>JBAUUA010000872.1:0-9707 GCA_049582465.1 Bradyrhizobium sp.
GGTCGCCCCATCGGTTTGGAGCATGTAGATAATGCTACCCTTGCTTGCCTGCGTCGCCGGTATCTACCTCGGCCTTTATTTCAATATCCTGGTGTTATTGCCGTTTTCGATACTTGGGGCGGGAGCGTATATCGTTTCCTCCTGGGCGGCGGGCCAAAGCGTCTTTGACAGCTCGCTCGTTCTGTTGTTCCCGATGATTGCGATCCAGGCGGGGTACATGATCGGTCTTACCGCCCGTGACGCTTTCGGACAGCTTCTCGCTAGGTTGAATACCGGCCAGTCCAGGCGAATTTAGGTGACCGCTGCCGGTTCCACGTTCGAAATCGGCTTCAGACCGATTTCTAAGGTGCATTTATTCATGCCTGCCTGATCTTTGTTCGTGACAATCTGCGGCATTGCGCGCGAACGTCGAGGATTAGTCGAAGGCCACGCCGATCCGCTCATCTTGGCGCCAGACGACGTGACAGGGAATGTGCGTGCCGTCCGCCTTAAAGACAAGGTTGAAACGCTCGGGGATGTCGCGGGGGTCGGTAACATCGAGCGCCGCTCCCGAAATGCTCACGTCGCGGATCAAGCAATTTATCGCGCTGCCAGCGAACTCAATCGCTCCAGACATCAATACGGCTTTGCGAGGGATCGCGCGTCTTTCCATGAAACCTTGATGTGTTGAAACTCTTAGAAGGTTGGGCCGATGTGTTGAATTTGCTTCTGCTCAAGAGGAGCAACCATCGCGCGACTCCCAGAAAGAACCGAACTCGTCCGGCGCTTCATTGAACCATGATATAGTGTCGCGCACGGTCAGCCAGATGATCCGTTCCTCCGTTTCCTTCCGATGACATGTGCAGCAGCAATGCGCCGTCAGTCGCTCGAAACAGTCGTTCGCGTCCATGATAGTTACGGGAGGGCAGCAAGCGCATGAAGACTCTGGTCCAGAATCGCTCTGCCCGATGAGAAACCAATATGTTTAAGAAGACCGTAATCTTACGGAGACGCACCGAAGGCGGCCCTTAATCGTACGCCATACCGATCAGATACTCGACGATTGCAAACGCCTACTCTTCGATTTGCAACCCTCACTTGGAGTCTTGCAGCGACTCTGCAGACAAATTGCATCACGCTACAGGCGAATATCACACTGTGCTTTGCACGCATCGTACGGTTAGCCTGCATGTACGACGCAGTGAAACCTTCCAGAGCCGTCTTGCGGCGCCGCCGACGGGGGAAGTCTCGGAAACCGGCTTTCGACCCGGCGAAACCGGTCGAGCCTTCTGGATGGGCCGCGAAGGACAGTCCATTTCGAAGGCTAGGTCCGACTATTTCTCGTCTCGGCCGGCGCAAACGGGCTGTTATCCCGATATTCGGCCGGCAGCGCGCCGGGCCTTCACGGGCGGTTAATCTTAACGAGCTGTTAAAGCAACCGAAGTAGGATTCGGCCGAGAATTACTCAGTCGCGTACCCTGACATGACCACACCTCCACTTTTTCCGGGCTTCGACGGGTTGATGACACTCTCACGTCGCGAGGGCGTCGATATCAGACCCACTCTGCTCCGCGTGCTGACCGATCTTTACGTTCAGGCCTCAGCGCACAGTGCCG
This sequence comes from Bradyrhizobium sp., assembly GCA_049582465.1. Lineage (GTDB taxonomy): Bacteria > Pseudomonadota > Alphaproteobacteria > Rhizobiales > Xanthobacteraceae > Bradyrhizobium. The sequence goes on from JBAUUA010000872.1 coordinate 1,596, forward strand.
ACGAAGAACGGCAGTTCATCGAGCTGACATCCCGCCTGATCGACGAGGTCGACGACGCCACACGCGCCGCCGTCCGCGCCCGGCTTGCGATCTATCCGGGCACGCCGGCCGAAATACTTGGGAAGCTCGGGATCAGGCCGGCCGTCCCGGACCGGCATGCGCCGCTCGCCTGGGAGATTCCCGAAAGCACTACGCCCGCGGCGCCGCCGGCAAAGCCGCCGACCGAGGCGGAACTACGCTTGGCATCCAACCTGTCGATGCAGCCGAAGGACGCCGCCGAAATCAACGACCTGTTTTCCCGCGCCAGCGCCAGCGAACGCGCGCTCATCCTGTACAATCTGCACGACACGCCGTTGCGGGCCGCCGCGCGAATTCCCGCAGCCCGCGCCAGGCGCGCCATCGAGACGCTGGAGATGGCCGCCTTCGCCGAGGACGTCGAGAATTTCACCCTGGAGCTCGGCGAAACGCTGATCCTGCCATGGCGGGTTGCCACGCAGGTGGTGAACGATCCCGGCGGCGAGCCGCTGGCCTGCGCCGCCAAGGCGCTGGACATGCCGGATGAGGTGTTTCAGCGCGTGTTGCTGTTTCTCAAGCCGGAAATGGGATCCTCGGTGCACACCGTCTACCGGCTGGCGCGGCTCTACGAGCGCCTGAGCGAGCGGTCCGCCCTGGTCATGCTGGCCGCGTGGCGCGGCTCGACGATGGCGGCCACCCGGGCCAAATTCCGGCCCGGACTTTACGACGACGAACGCAATCGCGCGCGCGCCGCCTCCACGCAGGCACGCCCGGCGGCGATGCAGCCCGGGTCAGGCATCAAGCGCACTGGCTCCGAGGGTTAGCGCGCGGCCGTCAAAAGCCGTCAGGCCCGCGCCAGATCGAGAAAGTGCCGCCCTGCGCGGTCCTCGACCTCGACGATCCAGGCATCGGGGTCGAAGCGGATTTCCTTGACGAGGCGTTCCTCCACCGAGGCTTCCGGAATCGGATCTTTCGATATCGGCACGAAGAAGCGCTCGATCGGCCGGCTGTCGTCATAGACGGTCTGCGGCGCCGGGATAAAAAGCATGGCGTTGCCGTCGAGCAGCGCCACCTTGACGAAGACCGCCCCGGCTTCTTCCGCGCCGCGCCTGCGCACGGCGCCGAATATTCCGGCGGTCTGGCAGCGGCGCAAATAAGCCGCCACCCAAATACTTGATTTCAATCGCATGGCGCGGACGATAGGCCAGCGCAATGGCTGAAGCTAGTCTGCGCTAGACAAGAAAGACCTGGATGGCCGGGACGAGGCCTGCCATGACGAAAAAGGAGAATCCTTTTAAACCAGCTGAAAAGAGCCCGAATTCGCTGGATGCTTTTTCGATCACGCTGTCAGGTGGCAGCCAGCGTTCTTCGCAGCCGCGCGATCGCGCCGGGCAGGCCGCGCACCTGCATGATCCGGCCGGTAGCGTCGTAGTCCTCCGAGAGCACGCGCGCGTTTTCATAGACGTCGCTGAGCAGGCCCTGCTTCGCATAGGGCAGCACCAGCTGGTCATCCACCATCGCAGCTTCGAAAAACCCGATGATCGTCTCACGTAACCCGGCGAGGTCTTCGGACGACTTTGCAGACAGCAGGATTGCGTCGGGATGCTTTGCCCGCAGCGCGGCACGATCCGCCGCGCTCACGCGATCGATCTTGTTGAGGAGCAGCAGCGAGGGAACCGCATCCGCGCCGATCTCGCGCAGCACGGCGCGGCTCACTTCCAGCTGCGATTCATAGGTCGGATCGGAGGCGTCGACGACGAACAGCAGCAGCGACGCCTCGAGCGCCTCGGCGAGCGTGGATCGAAACGAGGCGACGAGATCGTGCGGCAGTTTCTTGATGAACCCGACCGTATCGGAGACCAGCACGCGCGGCCTGGTCTCGGGCTGCAGCGCGCGCACCGTGGTATCGAGCGTTGCGAACAGCTTGTCCTCGACCAGCACCTCGCTGGCCGTGAGCGCGCGCATCAGCGACGATTTTCCCGCGTTGGTGTAGCCGACCAGCGCGACCCGGAGCTGATCGCGGCGCGCCGCCCGGCGCTGGTCGTTGTCCCGCTGGATGGCCTCCAGCTGTCCTTTCAGCTCGGCGAGGCGGTCGCGGATCTTGCGGCGATCGAGTTCGAGGTCGGACTCGCCCGCGCCGACGCCCTGCTGCCGTCCGCCGCCCGACGATTCGCGCAAACGCGGCGAGACGTACTTCAACCGCGCGATCTCAACCTGCAGCTTCGCCTCGCGGCTGTGCGCGTGGCGATGGAAAATCTCCACGATCACCCCGGTCCGATCGAGCACCTGCGCACCCGTGGCTCGCTCGAGATTGCGGGCCTGGCTCGGCGAAATATCATGATCGACGATCACGAACTCCGGCTTTACCTGCGGATCGGGTTCGATCTGCCTCGCATCCGCTTTCTCCTCGCCGGCGTCTTCAAAGCGCTCGCGGGCCTTCGATTTGCGTTGTATCGCCATCGACCCGACCACGCCGGTGCCGCCGGTTAACGCCGCGAGTTCCTCGAGACGCCCCTTGCCGAGCACCGTCGCGCCGCCGATATCGTCGCGCTTCTGCGATATCGTGCCGATGACCTCGTAACCGAGCGTCTTCACCAGACGGCCCAACTCCTCGAGGCTCGCGGCATGCGCGACGTCGTCGACATCAGGGGTCTGGATGCCAACGAGGATCGCGCGCGGAATCGGCGGTTTGGTTTCCATGATACGGCCCTCGCCTGCTCCTTCTGATGTCCGGCCCGTGCCTAACACGTTTCGCGACGATACAGGCGGCTAAACCGCCTGTGCGCGCACCGGCAGATCACGCAGTCTTGCGGAGCGGATTCTCCGCACGAAGTCGTGATGGGGGCAAGAGTTGACTTCGGTCGGTCGACCGAATTATAAAAACGAAATTGAGCTTTGCAGGGAAAAATACACAATGGGGGGTATCGCCTCCGTTCTCTACGGCATGGTTTTTCGTCAGGCCCTTTCGGACGCGACCTACTGCGCCCTTGCGGCACTTTTTCAAGAGGCATGCCGGCGTCCGACCCGTTTCGGGTTCTTTCGCGCTTCGTGGAAGACCTTGTCGCCGGGTGCTGGATCGGCGCTGAAGGACTAGATATGGCGCGAGAGGCAACCAAGAAGGTTGAAACCAGCACCGCGCTGCTCGAAGCGGCCAAGAAGGTGCTGCGCCAGAACGGCTACGCGGCGTTGTCGACCCGCGACGTCGCGGCCGCCGCCGGCATTCCATTGAGCCAGATCCACTATCACTTCGGGTCCAAGCAGGGGATGGTGATGGCGTTGTTCGAGTATTTGAACGCACAGCTGCTCGACCGGCAAAATGCCATGTTCGCCGACGCCAGTCTCAAGCTGTCGGAGCAATGGGACCGCGCCTGCGACTATCTCGATGACGACATCAGTTCGGGCTATGTGCGCGTCCTGCAGGAACTGATCGCCGCAAGCTGGTCCGATACGGCGGTTGCCCAAGTCGTTCGCACCGCGCTCATGGGATGGGTCGATCTCATCGTCGGCGTCGCGCGCAAGGCGGAACGCGAATTCGGCAGCATGGGGCCGTTTACACCCGAGGAGATCGGCGCTTTCGCCGCCAACGCGTTCATAGGCGCGGAAAGTCTCTATTTGCTGGGCATCGAGAAGAAGGGCTCGCCGGTGCGCCAGGCCTTGCGGCGAATCGGCGATCTCATTCGAGGCGCCGAGGCGACGCAGCGAAAAGCCAAGAGGTGACGCCATGCTTGCCAAGCTGCCAAACGAGAGCGGTTTCATCGAGCGCGACGGCGTCAAGATTCACTACGAAATCTATGGCGAGGGTCCGGAAACGATGGTGTTCCTGCCGCCCTGGTCCATCGTGCATTCTCGCGTCTATAAGGCGCAACTGCCCTATTTCAGCGAGCGCTTCCGCTGCATCACCTTTGACGGACGCGGCAACGGCAAATCCGACCGGCCGGCAGAAGTAGCCGCCTACTCGCTGGAGCAATATGTGGCGGACGCTATCGCCGTCATGGATGCCACGGAAGCGGGAGCTGCGATCCTCGTCGGCCTTTCGTTGGCCGGCATGCACGCCTCGGTGCTCGCCGCCCATCATCCCGAACGCGTCAAGGCGGCCATCCTGGTCGGAACGGTGGCGAGCATCGGCCCCCCCAATCACGACTATCTGTCGCCAGCCAATTTCCTGGCGAAACGCGACCATTTCGAGGGCTGGAACAAATTCAACCGCGATTACTGGATGACGAACTATCCCGACTTCGCGGCGCACTTCGTCGGCAACATCCATTCCGATCCGCATTCGACCAAGCAAATCGAGGACGGCATCGGTTGGGCAAACGAAACCACCGGCGCCACGCTGGCGAAGATCGTCGAGGCCAGGGCGATCTTGCCGCCCTTCGACGTCAGCGAGGCAATGTACCGCAAGATCGGTTGTCCGGTATTCGTCATCCACGGCGACGACGACCATATCCAGCACCATGCTCGCGCTCAAACCGTGGCGGAGGTCACCGGTGCGGAGTTGGTGATCATTGCCGGCGGCGGCCACAACCCCCTCGGTCGCATCCCTGCCAAGTGCAACACCCTGATCACGGATTTCCTCGATCGCAGGCTCGGGATTGTCGCGCCGGCGAAACGGACGAACCGGATTGCAGCGAAGGCGCGGCGTGCGCTCTATCTCTCCTCCCCGATCGGATTGGGTCATGGGCGGCGCGACATCGCCATCACGCGCGAACTGCGCAAGCTGCTGCCGGACCTGGAGGTCGACTGGTTGGCGCAAGATCCGGTGACGCGGCTGCTGGAAGCCAATGGCGAGCGAATCCATCCGCTCAGTGCGCGACTGGCAAGCGAGTCACGGCACATCGAGCTCGAGTCGGGCGAACACGATCTGCACTGCTTCCAGGCTCTCCGGCGTATGGACGAAGTGCTGATCGCCAACTTCATGACCTTCCAGGATGCCGTCGACGAGGGAGGCTATGATCTGGTGATCGCCGATGAAGCCTGGGATATCGATCATTACTGGCACGAGCACCCCGAATTGAAGAAGGCCGGGCTCGCCTGGTTCACCGATTTCGTCGGCTACGTGCCGATGCCGTCGGGCGGCGAACGTGAAGCCTTCCTGACCGCCGACTACAACGCCGAGATGATCGAACACGTCGAGCGGCATCCGGGTGTTCGCGACCGCGCCATCTTCGTCGGTAATCCCGATGACATTATTCCGTTGTCGTTCGGCAAGGACCTGCCGGCCATGCGCGATTGGGTGCCGACCCACTTCGATTTCGCCGGATACATCATCGGCGAACATCCGGAGGCCTTTGGCGGTCGCGTAGAACTACGGCAACGCCTTGGTTACCGGCCGGATGAGCGCGTATGCGTCGTCACCGTCGGCGGCTCCGGCGTGGGCACGCACCTGCTGCGGCGCATCCTGCAGAGCTACCCGATGGCCCGGGCCAAACTGCCTGAACTGCGCATGATCGCGGTAGCTGGTCCGCGGATCGATCCGGCTTCCCTCGCCGCGCCCGAAGGCGTCGAGGTGCGCGCGTTCGTGCCGGATCTCGATCGCCATCTGGCGGCATGCGATCTGGCTGTCGTGCAAGGTGGCCTCACCACCTGCATGGAACTCGCCGCGGCCGGCACCCCCTTCCTGTATTTTCCGCTGAAGAATCATTTCGAGCAGAATTTTCACGTGGCGCATCGCCTCGACCGCTATGGCGCCGGACGGCGCCTCGAGTTCGCGACGTCGACGCCTGACATGATTGCCGATGCGATGGTCGGCGCGCTGCGTGCGCCGACCCAATTCAAACCCGTCGAAGCCGGCGGGGCCGTCCGGGCCGCACGGATGCTTGCGGATCTTTTCTGAGTTCAATTTCGTTGGAGGTAACTATGCCGGATTTAAGCACCTCGACAGAGGTCGATGGAAACAAGCTCAATGCATTCGTCGGTCAGATGCTGACGGATCTCGGAGGTGCATCCAGCATCGCCATGGTCCGAATGGGCGACGCGCTTGGATTGTACAAGAACCTGCATGCTAAGGGACCAATGACGTCCCATGAACTCGCCGAAAGCGCGCAGGTCGATGGACGATACCTGTGGGAGTGGCTCTCCAATCAGGCGAGCTCCAACTACCTGTCCTACGACCCGGCATCGGCAAAGTTCTCGCTGACGCCCGAACAGGCGATGGTATTTGCGATACCGGAGAGCCCCGTCTACCTGATGGGCGGCTTCGATCTCATGGCGGCGCTGCTCGACAACCAGCCCAAGGTCCAGGCCGCATTCAAGTCCGGCGGCGGTGTCGCGTGGGGTGATCAGGCCGGCTGCATGTTCTGCGCGGTGGCGCGCTTCTTCCGGCCCGGCTATCACAACCATCTGGTATCCGCCTGGATTCCTGCCTTGGCCGGCGGCGTCAGGGAGAAGCTCGAGAAGGGAGCAAGGGTCGCAGACATCGGTTGCGGCCATGGCTGGTCGACCGTGCTGATGGCCAAGGCTTTCCCGAAGTCAGAGTTCGTCGGCTACGATTTCCATCCGGGCTCGATCGCCGATGCGCAGGCCCATGCCATCGCCCACGGCGTTTCGGCCAATACGCGCTTCGAAGTCGCCCTCGCCAAGGACTATCCCGGCAAGGATTTCGATCTCGTGACCTGCTTCGACTGCCTGCACGACATGGGTGATCCCGCGGGCGCCGCCGCCCACATACGCAAGTCCCTGAAGGAAGATGGAACCTGGATGATCTGCGAACCGATGGCCGGCGATCGTCTGGAGCAGAATTTCAATCCGGTGGGCCGTCTCTTTTACGCCGCATCGACGATGATCTGCGTGCCGACGTCGCTCTCGCAGGAGGTCGGCACCGCCCTGGGCGCGCAGGCCGGCGAAGCCAAATTGCGCGAGGTGATTTTACAGGGCGGCTTCACGCGCGTGCGCCGCGCAACCGAAACGCCGTTCAACATGATCCTCGAAGCGAGGCCATAGAAAGCTTCGCTTGAAACCGCACGCCAGTGATCCAACGCCTGGCTAGTCGACCGGGTGGCCGATCACGGCGGCGAGTTCGCGCACCAGGCGATCGGACACCTGCCCGGTCACCGGCAGCTTGCGCTCGCGCTCGAATTTCGCGATCGCGGCCTGGGTGTCCGTGCCGGCGGTGCCGGTCGGCTTCAACTGGCCATAACCGTATTCGGTCAGCACGCGCTGCACCGCCGCCACGCGGCGCGGGCCTGTCAGTTCCGCGCGCGTCGACGCCGGAATCGGCGCGGGCGGCCGCAATACGCTGGCCGTCGTCGCCGGCGCTGCGACGGTCGCCTTGACCAGATTGCCCACGGGATCGGCAAACCTGAGTTCGTAAGGTTTTTCGGCAGCCTTTGGTTCGGCCGCCCTCGGTTCGACAACCCGCGCTTCGGAGACGTCAGCATCGAGCGGACGCGGACGCGGCAACAGGTTCGCGGAAACCGGTCCCGGCTGCGGCATCACGACAACCGAGCCGAACATCGGCGCCGGATGATGTCCGCTCTGCAGGAACAGCGCGTTGGCGAGGATGGCGCTGACGGCGGCAAACGCCAGCAGGCCGGCAACCGTGTCTTTCGGGCTGTGCAGCAGGATCCGCATCGCCAGACCGCGCTCGGCTTCGACCGCTGCCGCCCGCGCACCGCGGCGGCGGCGCGGCCTGTCGTCATCATCTCTCGCAGCTTTTCTAGGCACTTTTCTTCACCTGATGGGCCTGGTCCGGGGTCGCGGATCGCGCCACCGGCGTCAGTGTCGCGATATTGGTCGTTGGTTCCGGCGCCGTGAAGGTCAGCGGCAGCCCGACCGTCACGGTGGTACCTTCGTCGATCTTGCTTTGTACCGTCAATTCGCCGGCATGCAAGGCCACCAGGCTCTTGACGATCGACAGCCCGAGGCCGGTGCCTTCGTGCCGCCGCTGATAGGTCTTGCCGGCCTGGAAGAAGGGATCGCCGATCCGCTTGAGATCGTCGGCGGCGATGCCGACGCCGGTATCGGTGACGCGAAGCATGAGCCGCGCGCCTTCGACGCCCGCCGACACCGTCACCTTGCCGCCGCGTTCGGTGAACTTGATGGCGTTGGAGACGAGATTGAGCGCGACCTGCTTGAACGCGCGCGGATCGCCGGTCATGA
>JBAUUA010000873.1:0-1802 GCA_049582465.1 Bradyrhizobium sp.
GAGTAGAAGTCCACCAGCGTATCGGCCATGCCATCGGCTTCCGCGATGGCGTTGTACGGCTCGACATTGACCATGGCGTCCACGGTCTTGGCGGCCATCGCGGCCACCATGTCGTTCACGTTCATACGGATTTCCTGGTAGTCGCCCTTCTTCAATCCGGCGCCGGCGGCGATCTGGTCGACGAAGATGTTGCCGGTGGACGAGCCGGTCTGGTTGGCGACCTTCTTGCCTTTCAGGTCGGCGACAGTCTTGAGGCCTAGATCCTTGCGCGCCATCACGCGCGCGGTCTTGCCGACATATTCGATCATGGCGATGGCGACGAGGCCGCCTTTGTCGGCGCCGATGGCGAAGGACGGCCCGGCATAGGTCCCCATGTCGACCTGACGCGCCACCATCTGCTGCATTGTGAGGTTGCCGGATGGCACGGCGAATTCCTCGAACTTGACGCCGTGCTTTTCGAGATAGCCGGAGCGCATCAGGTAATAGGTCGGCATGCCCCACATGTTGGTCTGGTAGCCCTGCCGCACCGTCTCCAGCGCCGCGCTCGCGCCGCGCACGCCCAAGCCGGCGGTGAGAAGTCCGGCGCCAGTCGCCACCAGCGCGTCGCGCCGCGTGATGCCTTTGTGTAGAATGCTCATGCTCGTCCTCCCTTATGGCTTCATTTGTCCGTTGGGCGCCATTTTCGGCGTCTCGTTTTCACTCGCCTCGTGACCGAGGTAATGCAGCAATTCCTTCTGGCATTCGACGAATTCGACGCTGAGCGGATCGCGCGGGCGCGGTAGCGGAATTGTGATCACGGCTTTCACCGTGCCTGGATGTGGCGTCATCACGACCACGCGGTCCGCCAGATAGACCGCCTCCGCCACATTGTGCGTCACGTAAATGACCGTCTTGCGAGTTTCCCGCCACACCTCCGCCAACAGCCGCTGCATGTCGTCGCGGGTCAGCGCGTCGAGCGCGGCGAACGGTTCGTCCATCAGCAGCACCGCCGGATTGTACGCCAGCGCGCGGGCGATGGCGACCCGCTGCTGCATGCCGCCGGACAGATGATGCGGGAACGAGCTCGTGAACTTCTCTAGCTTGACCAAGCGCAGTTGTTCGCGTGCGATGGTCTCGCGTTCCTCCTTGGGCACGCCCTTCATTTCCAGTCCGAACGAGACGTTGCCGAGCGCGGTGCGCCACGGAAACAACTGGGCGAAATCCTGGAATACGACGCCGCGGTCCATGCCGTGGCCGGTGACGGTCTTGCCGCCGATGCGGATTTCGCCCGAGGCGGGGCTGAGGAAGCCGGCGATCATATTGAGCAGCGTCGACTTGCCGCAGCCGGAAGGACCGACGATGCAGAGAAACTCGGAGGCGTCGATATTGAAGCTGACGTCCTTGACGCCCGGCACCTTGCCGCCTGGCGTATCGTAGGTGAGCGTCACGTCGCGGATTTCGATCGGCAGCATTCGTTGTTTCCATCTCTACTTTTTCGTTTTTCGTGCGACGTTGTAGCTGGCAGGGCGCTTCTCAAGAAAAGCGGCGAAGCCTTCCGCGGCTTCCGCCGTTTGCCGCTTGGCGGAATGCGCCTCGACCAGCGCGTCGAACGCCGGGTCGTCGAGATGACTCCAGGCCGATTTGAGCGCCCAGATTTTGGTCGCCGCGACCGCGTCCGGCCCGTTGGTGAGAAGCTCGTCGACGATGCGCTCGCCCGCCGCTTCCAAGTCGGCGAGCGGCGCAACCTCGTGCACCAGGCCGATGCGGTGCGCTTGCCTGGCGTCGAAGCGCTCGCCGGTGAGCGCGTAGCGGCGCACCTGGCG
>JBAUUA010000874.1:0-2479 GCA_049582465.1 Bradyrhizobium sp.
GCGATCTATTCGCTGATCCAGACCCCGGACGGCGACACCGCGGCGCTGCGGCTGGTGATCGTTTCCATCGTGATCGCGCTCGCCGCATTGATCGCCTCCGAATGGTTCGCGCGACGCGCGACCCGGCGCCTGCACGGGAACTGATCATGCTGCGCGTCGATGTCGTCAAGCAGCTCGGCGAATTCTCGCTTCAGGCGAGCTTCACCAGCGAGGGCCGCGTGACCGGCCTGTTCGGCGCTTCGGGCGCCGGCAAGACCTCTCTGATCAACATGATCGCAGGGCTGTTGCGGCCCGATCGCGGCATCATCGCCATCGACGGCGAGACGATGGACGACACCGTGGCGCGCATCCATGTCCCGGCGCATCGCCGCCGCATCGGCTATGTGTTCCAGGACGCCCGGCTGTTCCCCCATCTCGATGTCCGGCAAAATCTCGACTACGGCCGCCGCATGAACCGGCTTGCCGACGATGCCGCACAGCGCAAGCGCGTCGTCGATCTGCTCGATATCGGCGGCCTGCTGGACCGGCGGCCCGGCCGATTGTCCGGCGGCGAGCGCCAGCGCGTCGCATTCGGACGCGCGCTGTTGTCGAAGCCGAGATTGCTGCTGCTCGACGAGCCGCTGGGATCGCTGGATGAGGGCCGCAAGGTGGAGATCCTGCCCTATCTGATCCGCCTGCGCGATGAGGCCAGGATTCCCATGGTCTATGTCAGCCACGACGTCGCGGAGCTGCGCCAGCTGGCGACGCAGATCGTCATGCTCCGGCACGGACGGATTGCCGCCTTCGGCGGCGTCAAGGTGCTGCCGGGGACGCCGGACTGAAGCGGCGAACAGCCGATCAAACCAGTGGTCAAAGATTGATGCCGAACCTGGCCAGCACCGAGGCGGTGCCGGCATAGAGCACAATGGTAAGAACGCAGCTTGCACCCATGCTCGGCCAGAAACCGATTCCGGCTCTGAGCATCGCCGGAAGAACCAGAAACATCGGCAAAGACGGCAGCACATACCAGAATGTTGATTCCGCGTGACTGGCGATCCGCCCGGTGTCGCCGGTATCGCGCCACAGCCACAGGATTCCCAGCAGCGACACCAGGGGCAGCGAAACGATCAGCGCCCCCAAGGCAGGGCTGCGCTTTGCAACCTCGGACACCACCGCGATGATGATGCCGGATAACGCGCACTTGATAATGAAGTAGACCATTCGGCTCACCCCTTTTTGCGCATCATGACGTAAGGACGGCCGAGAGTTCCGCCGGCAATTTCCGCTTGGTTCCCGATCACGCATCTTGTCACGACGAATACCGCCTCTTGCCTTTGCGGCCGGCACAAATTAAAAAACCCGCAGGGGAAAGGCAGTCTCCCCTCGAGACCACGGTCCAAGTACTGCGCAACACTCGACGTGTCGAGGAATTGCGCATGGACCACGTCAAGAACTGCATTTCCGCACGCGACTATTGCGCCCGAATAGCTCCCTCGCTCCTGATGCTTGCGCTTGGGCCGCCCGCTCTCGCGGCCGACCGCTTTCACAAGCTGACGGGGCCGCAAATTGCGGCAACGCTCGGCGGCATGCAATTCACCGACGAGGTGTATTGGCACGAGGTCTATGAGAAGGACGGCACGCTTCGAAGCCATCTGATGGGCCGCGCGCGTCTCGGCACCTGGCGGGTTCGCGGCAGCGAGATGTGCATCGATTTCGGCAATGACGGCGACAAGAACTGTTTCGAAGTCTGGCTTCGGGACAACGAGGTCGTCATGCAACGGGACGCCGAAGACAATTATCCGGTCCAGGGCTTTCTCGAAAAGCCCGCCGACGCCACGCCGGCCGTTGCCGGCGGGACGCCATGAAGGCGCAGCATCGCGAGGTCCCGACAGCATCCGGGGTTTGGCGGCGTCGACGTCGAATCGCTCGATTGAAATGGTGAATTGGGGCGCAACAGTAAAGAGGAGCCTGAACATGAAGACAGGACTTTTGAACATCAAGACAGGACTTGCACTCGTGACGTTGCTCGCCGCGACGGCCATGCCGGCGTTCGCGCAGGCGGCCGAGATCGACTGGAGCAAGGTTGACGCCGCGCTCGGGAAGTCGGCGGTGGTGTCGGGCGACGTACATCGCTACGGCCTGCCACGATCCGACCTGAAGGTGACGCTGGACGGTGTCGCCATCAAACCGGCGCTGGCATTGGGCGGCTGGGTTGCGTTCGCCCCGATGGGCGGCGAAGCCATGGTGATGGGCGATCTCGTGCTGCTCGAAACCGAGATCAACCCTGTCATGACCAGGCTTTTGGACGGCGGTCTCGACATCACGGCCATCCACAACCACATCCTGCGCGCCTCACCCGCGAGCTTCTACATGCATGTCGGAGGGCATGGCGATCCAGAGAAGATGGCGGCGGTCATCCGCTCGGCGCTGGCATCGAGCAAGACACCGTTCGATCCTCCCACCACGGGGACAGCACCCGCGCCGGCAATCGATCTGGATA
>JBAUUA010000875.1:0-3145 GCA_049582465.1 Bradyrhizobium sp.
GTGATCGCTCCGGAGGCGATCAGCCGGTGACGGTTTCGACGAGCGGGAATGGCTGCAGAGCACCGAGAGATGGGAGCAGGCGGGATGACACATGAGCCATCGGAGAAAGCGCGGGTGACACGCTCGAACTTCAATCCGGAGCCGTCTGTGAACGGCATCCTGTCCCGCGTTCGTGAATTGCAGTCTGATCTTCCTCCGAAAGCCAGGCAGATCGCCGAGCTGATTTTCGCGCAGCCCGAGTCTTTCATTCACATGTCGATCACCGAGGTTGCCGAGACGTGCGGCGTCAGTGAAGGCACAATCGTTTCCTTTTGCCGCCGGGTGGGAGTTCGAGGGTTTCAGGAGCTGAAGATTCTTCTGGCGCGGGATCTGATCGAGCCGGTCCGTCTGATCCAGGAGGACCTGCATCGGGGCGATGATCCGGCGACCGTCACCGATCACATCTTTGCCGCCCACGCCGCTTCGCTCCAGGAAACGCGCCGCCTTCTCTCAATGGAGTCGCTGGCGAAAGCGGCAAGCTTGTTGAGGCAAGCGCAAAGAATCGAAATCTACGGCATCGGAAGTTCGGCGCCCATTGCGCAGGATCTTTCCTATCGCCTGCTGCAGCTCGGGCTCGCAGCGGGCGCGGTGGTCGATTCCCATGTCCAGGCGGTCAGCGCCGGGATGACCGGCCCGACAGTCACGACCGTCACGGTGTCTCACTCAGGCAGCACGGTCGAGACGGTGCTCGCGACCCGATTGGCGCGGGAAGCCGGTGCCCGCACAATCGGCATCACGCGGCTCGGCAAGTCGCCTCTCGCGGCCCATTGCGACGTTCTGCTCTATACCGTCGCAAATGAAACCCGATATCGGCCCGAGGCCATGAGCAGTCGCGTAGCTCAGCTCGCCATTATCGACACATTGGTCAGCTGTTGCGCTCTGACCGACACCGAGCGTTCTGTTGACAGACTTCAACACGCCGCGCGTATTCTCTCCGAAAAGCGCTTCTGATCACGTCGGCGGCTATTTCGAGGGTCTGGCGGAGAGGGAGGGATTCGAACCCCCGATAGGCTTGCACCTATGCCGCATTTCGAGTGCGGTGCATTCGACCACTCTGCCACCTCTCCAGGCGCCAAAACGGGCGATTCTCTCGCCCGCGGTCGGGGCGAGTTCTAGGCGAGGATGACGGGGGAGACAAGGCGCGAGGAGGGAGAAAGCGCGTCAGGTTCGAACCGGCGACCACCGGAAAAGGGTGGGACCGCCAGACGCGATAAAAACCGGCGGTCCCGTGTCGCTTCATTGAAATAGCGGCCGTGAAGTGCGGCTTCGACGGCCAGCCGGAGCGACGATTTGACGGTAGCGACATGACCGGAATCGGCAACGCGATCCCGGTCTTAACCTAACCAGTCAAGGTTACCGGGTCGGCTTGCCTCAATCCCTGCCCTTCTTGTCCTTCTTTTCGTCCCTGTCCTTTTCCTTGCGGCGGTTGGTAAAGCGCGCATTGCCGAGGCCGGTGCCGATGGTCAGCACGCCCCAGCTCTCCACGTCCTGCATGAACGGGACCTCGGAAAGGCCCTGCGCCACGCCGTCATTATGCATCAGGACCGCGGTGTCGTGATCGCCGATCTCCGGGATCGCCTCGACCAGGCTCGCCGGCAGGTTGAATTTGCTGCTCTCCCAGTTGCCCGGCAGATTCTGTGCGCCCTTCTCGATCGAACCGTCTTCCTTGATCACGCCGGGACAGGCGATCCCGATGAAAGGCGCCAGCTTCAGGCCTTCGGTCTCGGCCTCGGCAACGAGGGCCTTCAGCATTTTCACCAGGCGCTTGACCGCGCCTTCCCGCGTCGGCTCGTCGTCGGCGTGACGCCACAGTTCCGATTTCCAGACCTCCGCTTTCGACAGATCGGACGCCTTTTTCCAGCGGGTTTCGACCACGCCGCAGCGGATATTGGTGCCGCCGATATCGACCGCGAGGATGCTGTCATGGGCCTCGAAAATCCATGACGGCGCTAAGTGCAGGCAGCCGATCAGGCCGGCGTCGTCGGGATGAAAGCGGATCGGCACCAGATCGACCTTGAAGTCCGCGGCCTTGAGAATGATGTCGGTGCGCGCGATTGCGAGTTCCCCGACCCGGCTTTCGCGAAAGCCGCCGCCGACCACGATGCGTTCGGTATCGGCCCATGCCTTGGTCTTGAGAAAGCGCTGCGTCACATGAGCGAGCTCCTGGGCGAATTCCTCGATCGCGCCGTGCACCAGTGCGGCGGCGCCGACGTCATCGCCGACCAGCACCTCATCGAGGGTGCTCTTGGCGATGGACTCGGCGGGCTTGGTGCCTAGGGGATCGTCGCCGTTCTTCTTCAGTGGCTTGCGCAAGGAGTCCAGGATCTTGCGGAACGCGCCCTTGCTGGCGCGGTCGCCGAGAAAGCCGTCATCGTCTTTCAGCTCGATGTTGAAGCTGTCCACGTCCACCGATGGCAGACGGGTCGCGCCGTGGCGGGCGATGCCCGTTGTCGTTGTTACATCCTCAGCCATTTTGCCCTTGCCCGGTGGAAGTTGCGGGGACAACGGTGCGGGAACCCATTGGTTTCATTGGGTGGGACGGTCCAGCCCGAAATGGGCCGGCGGGGCCGGAAAGGCGCCAAATCCCTCATATTTGGCCGGTTTTCAGGCCGGTTTTCCTTGACTCACGGCACTTCCCGGCTATAAGTCCCCCACCCGGCGCGGGAAATTCCTCGCGCCGCTTGTTTTTGCGCGAATTTAAAGGGATCGCTCCCGGATCGCGCGGAAATTCGCGACGGTCCCGATCGTCGCGGTGAATCCATAACGACTGAAGAAAAAGCCGGCCCGGACCCGTTCCGAGGCCGGGATCGAACACGAAGGAATAAAACGATGTTCGCAGTCATCAAAACCGGCGGCCGGCAATACCGCGTCGTTCCGGATGATGTGCTCGAGATAGGCAAGATCGCCGGCGATGTCGGGACGATCGTGCAGCTTGGCGAAGTTTTGCTGGTCGGCGGCGATCAGCCGGTGCTCGGCGCACCCACCGTGGCAGGCGCTACCGTTGCGGCCGAAGTGCTGCAGCACAAGCGCGGCCCCAAGGTGATCGCGTTCAAGAAGCGCCGCCGCAAGAATTCGCGCCGCAAGCGCGGCTATCGCGACGAGATCA
>JBAUUA010000876.1:0-5341 GCA_049582465.1 Bradyrhizobium sp.
ACTGAATCCGAACGTAAACCATCTAAAGGCCGTCATCACCTCCATCCAGAAGTTTGTCGAATCCCGCAGAGTACGCGTCCAGCCTCTGCTTCGGATGGAAGCGGAACGGGAGGAGATCCTCTTTTCGATGGACAACGCATGGAGGCGGCTGTTCCTTGCGCTCTGGTGGAATTCTGAGACGTCGACGGCCCGCCTGATCCATTGGTTGATCGCCCGTGAAGCCGCCGATCAGAGCCGTCGCATGCGGCTGCACGGGTTCGCGGCCGGCGGTCTGTGACATAGAGCAATTGACGACGAAGACTGTTCAAAACTGCCCAGTTTAATCTTTTTATTGTGCCGGCCTCGCGATCAACGATCGCAAGATCTCGGAGATGCCAGGGTCAGTCCGCGCCTGCAACGCCTTCAATTCGCTGGCCTCGCCGATTGAATCTTCGAAGATCGGAGGATTCGGACGGCCTATTCGTCGTAGTCGTCGAGCATGTCGCCACTCCGGGCGAGCATGAACGTGGTTGCTGCCACCATCACCGCTGCACGCCAGTCTATTCCACCGAGCAAAAGCGCTACGAGGACAGCGAACCACGCCCCAGATCCGGCAGTCCAGCGGCGCTCCCATCGGATTTGCAGAATGCTTTTGGGCGCCTTCCTCGCAACGGTGAGAAAATTCTGCAGCCGAGACAGCGCGCTGTGGCGTGACGGCCGTGAGTTCGGATTGCATTTGATGGTCATTTGTCCCTCGTTGATCTCCTTGCGCGGTCGCTGGGCGCACAAGGCGTGCCCTAACATCTCCCGATCGGTCAATTGTAACCACCTGCACCTTTATGGCGCCCTCCTACATGCGGTCGATCGCCCGTCCGGCAACCGAACACGTTAGCTTGTCGATCTTTCAACGACATCCAACATCAGCGTCGAATGGGCGAAGGCGGCGCCTGCTCTCATTTCCGCGGCGACCCAGACCGCTTCCATCAGCTCTTGCGCAGTCGCTCCCGACCGCAGCGCTGCCTTCGTGTGGCCCTGGATGCAGTAAGGGCACTGCGTCACATGGGCCACCGCCACCGCTATCAGCTGCTTCGTCTTGCTCGAAAGAGCGCCATCTGCAAACACGGCCTGGCTGAACGCCTGAAAGGCAGCTTCGGACTTTGGCGCCAGCTCGCGCCGCTTTTGGGCGCGCTCAGGCGTGGCTTTTGGATACATTTCATTGCTCATCATTTGATACCGTTGGACGTGAAGATCCTTGCCTGCTGCAAGCCGCTCAGAAGGATCAATTGCTCTCAGTCCTTGAGCAACGGACACTTCGAGTCGGAGAGCTTCCCAAAAGCCTGATCGCCGGGCATCGTCTCCACAAGTCGATAGTAGTCCCACGGCTGTTTCGATTCTGACGGCGACTTGACCTGCATGATGTACATTTCATGTTCCATCAACCCATCAGCGCGGATTCTGCCATTGGACGTAAACATGTCGTCGATCTTCATCTTGTGCAGTTCCGCCATGACCTTATCTGCATCAGTTGTTTTGGCGGCCTTGACCGCATTGAGATAGGTGAGCGTGGCCGAATAATAGGCGGCCTGGGTCATTGTTGGCTCGCGTTTTGTTTTCTCGAAGAACCGCTTCGCAAAAGCCCGGGTCTTGTCGTTGAGATCCCAATACCAGCCGGTCGTAAGATAGAGGCCCTGGGCAGTTTCCAGGCCCAGACTATGGATGTCGGTGATGAATGCGAGTAACGCAGCAGGCTTCATCTTCCTCGTGACCCCGAACTGATTGGCGGTCTTGAGCGAGTTGGTGAAGTCATCGCCGGCGTTCGCAAGGCCCAAAACCTGCGCACCCGAATTCTGTGCCTGCAAAACAAAGGAAGAAAAATCGGACGTCGCCAGGGGGACCCGCACGGAGCCGAGAATCTTGCCGTCACGGGCGGTCACTACGTTGGCCGCAGCATCCTGAAGCTGTGTGCCAAAAGCATAGTCAGCGGTCACGAAGAACCAGGTCTTTCCGCCCTGCTTCAGAATCGTCGTGGCCGTCCCATTACCGAGCGCTGTGGTATCATAGGCATAATGCACCGTGTAAGGGGTACAATCCTTGCCGGTGAGCGATGCTCCCGCCGCACCAATCGCGAAAAACGGAGTCTTCTTCTCTTTTGCAACCGTTGTCATAGCAATGCTGACGCCGGTATTGGAACCGCCAAGTACCATGGTCAGGCCATCGCGATCCGCCCATTCGCGGAACTTCTCGGCGCCGAGGTCCGGCTTGTTTTGGTGGTCAGTTACTAAAAATTCGATCTTCTTTCCAAGAACGGCCCCGCCAAAATCGGCGATCGCCATTTTGGCGGCTTCGACGCCGCCGGGGCCAATGATGTCGGCATAAACACCAGACATGTCATCGATATCACCGATCACGACTTTATTCGCTTCAGCGTGCGCTGCCGACGCCGGCATGGAAGCGCAAGCCACCAAAGCAATCGCGTAAAACTTGTTTCTCCCATTCATTTTTCGCGTCCTTCCTCAGCGATTGGCGCCGCCCCAAATTCTCACTTTTCGAAGCCGTCAGTTATCCTGCGGTAAGGGCGGCAGACATCCGGCCACACCAAGGCCGCGCTGGCATCGCCTCCGGACCTTTGAAAACCGTAGCACTTACCACCGCACCGTCGTGTCGATTGCTGTCAGCGACCTGCTCTCCTTCGAAGCTTCGCTTAAAACCGCAGATGCCGCGATGACGAGAGCCAACAACGCAATAATCACAGCCATATCGATAGGTCTCGGATCCCGGCAGCGCTTGTCTGTATTTCTCCGCACGACCCGCGCTCCTGCTGCGGATGCTTCAGGATAACGTTCTTCGGAATTCCAAACTCGGCAATAACCGTCGCTCGCTTGACGTTTGCGATCAGAACGAAACCCATTTTCGATAGGAATCTATGTCAAAGATTACTTTTGACAAACGAATAATATCGACGCTTGATATCTATACGATAGATATCAAAGGAGCTGGCAATGGACACCGAACTGGCCAGAACCTTCCTCACGGTTGTTACAGCGGGCAACTTTATCAGTGCCGCGGATCGACTTCACGTCAGCCAGTCAACGGTCAGCACGCGCATTCATACACTCGAAGACCAACTGGGTTGCACGCTTTTCGTCCGCAACAAGGCTGGTACGACGCTGACGTCTGCCGGCCGCCAGTTTCAACGGCACGCGGCCACGCTGGTCCGAACCATAGAACAGGCGCGCCACGACATCGGAATTCCTGAAGGGTTCACTGGAACGCTAATTATTGGCGGCCGAATTGGTCTGTGGGAGGAATTCTTGGTGCCGTGGCTTCAGCTAATGAAGGAGGCGAGACCGGAGATATCCATTCGGGCCGAGAGCGGGCTTGAGCCGGATCTAATGCAGGGCCTCGTCGAGGGTCGAATGGATATTGGAGTCATGTATACTCCACAAAGCCGTCCCGGCTTGCAGGTCGAGCAATTGTTTGAGGAAAAACTCATCCTGGTTTCGACCGATCCGAATGGCAAACCTGAGCCCCAACCTGGCTATGTGTACGTTGACTGGGGGCCGGAGTTCTACGCAAGACACAACGCTTGCTTTCCAAATTTCGGTGGTCCTTCGTTGACCGTAAATGTCGGTTGGCTAGGATTGCAACATGTATTGGAGAATGGTGGCTCCGGGTATTTTCCAAAGCGGATAGTACTGCCTCAGCTCAAGACCAGGCGGCTGACCCTGATTGCCGGCGCCCCTGAATTTTCGATGCCCGCATACGTCGTTTATCCCCTTGAGTGCGATCGCGAGCTGTTTGGCAGCGCACTCGAGATCATGCATCGCATCGCGAACTCGAAAGCCGAAATTGTGGTTGGCAAGAGAGCCGCGAAGCCTGCCGCGCGAAAAGGTCGCTAGATAATCGTCGAACTCGCATCCGGCGCTTCGCGCAACAGCCCTACCGTAAAGGCGCTCGTTCATATATTTCCATGTATCTATTTTCCCGTACTAAACGGCCAATATTTCTCGCTTGTAAAACTGACTAAATGGACAAAGCTCTGTCGCGATAATCGTCGACACCATCCTCGGTTCCTTCCGCAAACGTCGTCCTCGAAATTCGGCGACATCAGATTGGACCTCCATTTCCTGCGCAGTAAGCACGCGACGTAGTCGCTATAGAAGAACTTCAAATGCCGTCTACAGCAAATGCGACGATCGATCTCGATCACGGTCATCCCACCGGATGGCGGCGCTATCTCTATTCGACCAACCACAAAGATATCGGCACGATGTACTTCGTGTTCGCGATCTGCGCGGGGTTGATTGGCGGAATCCTTTCAGTCGTGATCCGGATGGAATTGCAGCAGCCGGGGCTGCAGATTTTCACCAATACGCACACCTATAACGTGTTCGTGACCGGCCACGGCCTGATCATGATCTTCTTCACGCTGATGCCGGCGATGATGGGCGGATTCGGCAACTGGATGGTGCCGCTGATGATAGGTGCCCCGGACATGGCGTTTCCGCGCATGAACAACATCTCGTTTTGGCTGCTGCCCGCGTCGTTTGCGCTGCTCATCATTTCGATGTTCGTCGAAGGCGAGCCAGGTTCGAATGGCGCGGGCACCGGTTGGACGCTCTACGCACCACTCTCGACATCTGGCCACCCTGGCCCGGCTGTCGATTTCGTGATCCTGTCGATCCATCTCGCGGGCGCGTCTTCGATCCTGGGTGCGATCAATTTTATTACCACCATCTTCAATATGCGCGCACCCGGTATGACCCTGCACAAAATGCCGCTGTTCGCATGGTCGGTTCTGGTGACGGCATTCCTGTTACTATTGTCGCTGCCTGTGCTCGCCGGCGCGATTACCATGCTCCTGACCGACCGCAACTTTGGAACGACGTTCTTCGGCGCCGAAGGCGGCGGTGATCCGGTGCTATTTCAGCACCTGTTCTGGTTCTTCGGCCATCCCGAGGTCTACATCATGGTGTTGCCGGGCTTCGGCATCATCAGCCACGTGACTTCGACTTTTAGCCGGAAGCCGATCTTCGGCTATCTCGGAATGGCCTATGCAATGGTTGCAATCGGGTTCATCGGCTTTGTGGTCTGGGCTCATCACATGTACACCGTCGGCATGTCGAGCAGCGCCCAGGCCTACTTTGCGTTTGCCAGCATGGTGATCGCGGTGCCGACCGGCATCAAGATCTTTTCGTGGATCGCCACCATGTGGGGCGGCACGATAGAATTTAGAACGCCGATGTTGTGGGCGATCGGTTTTATTTTTGTGTTCACGGTCGGCGGCGTCACCGGTGTGGTGCTCGCCAATCCCGGCGTCGACCGGGTACTGCAGGACACGTATTACGTGGTTGCGCATTTT
>JBAUUA010000877.1:0-7637 GCA_049582465.1 Bradyrhizobium sp.
GACTACCACAGTGCCGAGGCTGTCGCGCACATGGCTCATTTTTGCATCGGCAACCTCCTCGAGACCTAACCACCTTGCCATGACTGGCCGCGCTGACAGGCCAGCATTTCCACCGCGCCGCATCGCGCGGCGTCGACTACGCCCGCTGCGCGCTGCTCGCTGTAAATCTGAAGTCACGTTTGTGCCGTCGGATCTCTGTTTGCGACTGGCTGCTTGTGGCGCAAAGCAGTCAATCAGAGATTCTCGTTCAGACTAAGCGAACTTATATAGTAATTTCAATAACATATGAGTTCGCAGTTTTATTCTGAATGGCGCGCCATTCCGTATAAGAGCAACGAACAAGATTATCGTTGCATGAAGCTCTTCTTCTATCGATGTTAAGAGGCTCCCCGCTTTCGAGCTGGGCGTTTTTGTTTGGGATCGACGCTCGACCTCTGGCTGTCGCCAGACATATGCGACCATCGACATCCTCGTTGCCTGCGCACACGGCGCCGAGGTCCCAACGCCGCTGCAGCCCCGTATTGCGCACGCGAGCCCGTACGGACCATCTGCAATCGAGCGCTTTGACGCTCAGGCGCAGCCCCGGCACCCGCTCATCGACGACTTCATATTGGACGCCGCGCCGCTGATCAGCGAGGGCGGGTTTTGACGGTCTCTGCGGTGATCAGAACGGGCATGGTACGCTTCCGGGGCAAGCCCCTAGCGCATCGATTCTGGGGCACTTTTGGGGCACGAAGACCGCGAAAGGCGCCATTCCGCTGGAGGTGTCAATCAGAGACGGCAATCTTTTATTTATCTACACAAGTATCTGAAATTACAATGAGAAGCTAATTTGATTTACTTCCCATCCCTGCCGTTAAACCCCGATGATTTCTTTAGTCTAGGTAACTCTTAATCATCGGGTCCCAGGTTCGAGCCCTGGTGCGCCCACCAAGCTTTTCAAGCACTTAGCGATCTGACCAGCGCGAAAAGCAGCCGCGGTTTGCACCTCGGTTTAGAGTCTTATTCTCTTTTCGAGCTTCAGCACCGCAGCTTCTGCGAGCCGAACGTCGCGGCCGAGCTAATGGGTGTCGAGGATTGCCTCAACATCCTTGAGGCTGTGGCCGGCGAAGGTCGCGATCTGCGGCACGGTCGCCTCGACAAGCGCCAAATGGACCGCTCTCAGGTCGTGGAACGTCAAGCCGGTAACGCCGGCGCCGGGTGGCCTGGCCCTTGTCAAAAGGACGTACTGGCATAGGGAGTCCTCTGCCACCCCGCCCACCGCGTCGGTGTATCGCGGGCGCATCACCTATACCCACGACCGACCGCTTCCGGGCGCAAAGCGGGCATTCCGAATATCGGCTGCGTCCGGTGCGGGCGTGCGACGAGATCGCAATAACTCCAGCTCTTGACCGGATGTACCGACCAAATCCCCGACAGCTTTTCCCATCAGCAACCGTGCCACCGGGGATACGAAGGAAATAGAACCGGCCTTCGGGTCTGCTTCCATCACCGTGAGCGTTTATCCAAGGATGTGCATCGACGAGATTCCCAAGCCCGCGACGAGACTCGCTTAAGCATACATTTGCCTGGCTCGATGATGACGGCGATGCTCGGCTCGCTACCGGCCGGTCTATTTACGTTGGCTCTCGCACGACGTGCCATCGATGCCTCCAAAGCAGCGCACTTACGGGTTGCTGTCGCCGGATCGGAATCGCCATGCGTTTTGCGGGCCTGCGGCGCGAACCCGCAACAGCCCTACTTGCAATGTTTAGTAAATCGTGATCCACTAAACAAATCGAGCTTCGCCGGGTCCTAGAATCCGGAAAAGCGCGAGGAAACGTCCGTTTAGTCATTCAGCCCGTCAAGGACTGTGTCGCTCTGCTCGAAGCTTTCGAGCGGGTAGGAAAGCCGTGCCATGTCGATGGCCGGCGCCACTGGGAGGGAGAACGCGTAATGAAACAGACAATGAAGGCGCTTCTTGTTGCGTGCGGAGCTCTTGCCTCCGCGCTCGGCGTCGGAGCTGTGACCACGCCCGCGCAGGCGCAGGGCAAGACCATCACGCTGTGCTGGGCCGCATGGGACCCCGCCAATGCGCTGGTCGAATTGTCGAAGGACTTCACCACCAAGACAGGTATTGGTATGAAGTTCGAATTCGTGCCGTGGACCAATTATGCCGATCGTTTCCTGAACGAGCTCAATTCGCACGGCTCGCTGTGCGATCTCATCATCGGCGATTCGCAATGGATCGGCGGTGCCGCGGAGAACGGCCAGTACGTCAAGCTCAACGATTTCTTCAAGAAGGAAGGAATCAGCATGGATGACTACATGCCGGCGACGGTGGTCGGTTATTCCGAATGGCCGAAGAATTCGCCGAACTATTGGGCGCTGCCCGCGATGGGTGATGCGGTGGGCTGGACCTATCGCAAGGACTGGTTTGCGCGGCCGGACGTGCAGAAGGATTTCAAGGCCAAATACGGCCGCGATCTCGCCGTGCCGAAGACGCTCGATGAACTCCGCGACATCGCCCAGTTCTTCCAGGGCCGCGACATCGACGGCAAGAAGGTCTATGGCGCCTCGATCTATACCGAGCGCGGCTCGGAAGGCATCACCATGGGCGTTTCGAACTATCTCTATGACTACGGCTTCAAATACCAGGATCCCAACAAGCCCTATGCGATGGACGGGTTCGTCAACTCGCCTGGTGCCGTCAAGGGGCTCGAGGCCTACAAGGAACTCTACAAGTGCTGCACGCCTCCCGGCGCTTCCAACTCCTACATGTCGGAAGGTCTCGATGCCTTCAAGTCCGGGCAGGTCGCGCTGCAGATGAACTTCTTCGCCTTCTTCCCGGGCCTCTTCAAGGATCCGAATGTCGGCGGCGACAAGATCGGCTTCTTCGTCAATCCGGCTGGCCCCGCGGCACAGGCGACGCAGCTCGGCGGACAGGGAATTTCGGTGGTTTCCTACTCCAAGAACCAGGGTGAAGCACTGCAATACATCAAGTGGTTCTCCGGCGGCGATGTGCAGAAGAAGTGGTGGGCGCTGGGCGGCTATTCCTGCGCCAAGTCCGTGCTGAATGACCCGAGCTTCCCGAGCAGCGCACCGTTTGCGAAGGAGTTCCTGGTCTCAATGGGAATGGTCGTCGACTTCTGGGCCGAGCCCTCCTATGCCCAGTTGCTGCAGGCCGAGCAGAAGCGCGTCCATGACTATGTGGTGGCCGACAAGGGCACCGCGCAGGAAGCGCTCGACGGCCTGGTGAAGGACTGGAAAGCCATCTTCAAGGAAGAAGGCAAGTAGTCCCAAGGTAACCGCCTGGAGCGCGCGGGCGCGCTCCAGGTTCCTTTCGGCAATACCGATACCTGTCGCATCGCTGACGGTCTCGGCGCCAGGATCGACGGAAGCCATGAACGATTTGAGTGCCTCATCGCAGATCATCCATCGGGCCGTGCTGGTCCGGCCGGGCGTGGTGCGTCGTATCCGGGGTCTGTCGGACAGGTCGCTGGCCTGGCTGTTCATCACGCCGACGATCGTGCTGCTGCTGGCGATCAATATCTTCCCGCTGGTCTGGACCATCTATCTGTCCTTCACCAACTACCGCGCCAACCGTGCGAACGCGCCGACGATCTGGCTCGGGACCGACTGGTACCGGTCGATCCTGACCGATCCGGACGTCTGGGCGGCGATGCAGGTGACCGCGCATTTCGTGATCTGGACCGTGGTCATCGAGACCGTGCTCGGTTTCGGGCTTGCTTTCCTGATCGACAAGAAATTCCGCGGCCATGGCATATGGACCACCATCATCCTGCTGCCGATGATGCTGTCGCCGGCCGTGGTCGGAAATTTCTGGACGTTTCTCTACCAGCCGCAGATCGGATTGTTCAACTACGTGGTCGCCTTCCTCACCGGCCGCGACGCCTCGTCGTTCCAGATGCTGGGCGACGTGACGCTCAGCCCCTGGGCCATCGTCATCGTCGATGCCTGGATGTGGACGCCCTATGTGATGCTGATCTGCCTCGCCGGCCTGCGCTCGATCCCGGATTACATCTATGAGGCGGCGGAGGTCGATCGCGCGTCGAAATGGCGGCAGTTCTGGTCGATCACGCTGCCGATGGCGCTGCCGTTCATCATGCTCGCGGTGCTGTTCCGCGGCATCGAGAACTTCAAGATGTTCGACATGGTCAACCTGCTCACCGGCGGTGGGCCGGGATCGACCACGGAAGTCGCCTCGATCACGCTCAAGCGCGCGGCGTTCGAGAGCTGGCGGACCGGCTATTCCTCGGCCTTCGCGATCATTCTGTTCGTGACGGTGTTCGGCCTCGCCAACATCTATGTGAAGGCGCTGAACCGGGTGAAAAGCCGATGAGCAATGCAGCCCATTCCGTCGTCGAACCATCCGTCGGCACGCGCCGCTTCGCCGGCTCGCTGGTGGTGCTCTATGCCGTCATCACCATGATTCCGCTGCTCTGGATCGTGCTGACCTCGTTCAAGGCGCCGGACGATGCGATCTCCTATCCGCCGAAAATCCTGTTCACGCCGTCGCTCGAAGGCTATTGCAATCTCTTCACGACGCGCTCGCGCCAGACGCCGGAGTTCATCAAGACCCTGGGACCGCCGCAGGGGCTTTGCGACAGTATCGCGCGCGACCGCAACATGGTCATCGCCGGACCGTCCAACTATGTGCCGCGCTTCGTCAATTCGCTGATCATCGCCTTTGGCTCGACGGTGCTCGCGGTCGCCTTGGGCACGCTGTCGGCCTATGGCTTCTCCCGGTTTCGCGTGCCGTTGAAGGACGATTTGCTGTTCTTCATCCTGTCGACCAGAATGATGCCGCCGATCGCGGTCGCGATCCCGATCTACCTGATGTACCGCACCCTCGGACTGTCGGACACAAGGCTCGGGATGATCCTGCTCTACACCTCGGTCAACGTTTCGCTCGCCGTGTGGCTGCTCAAGGGCTTCATCGACGAAATCCCGCGCGAGTACGAGGAAGCGGCGATGATCGACGGCTATACGCGCTTTCAGGCGTTCGTGAAGGTGGTGCTGCCCCAGGCGACGACCGGTATCGCGGCGACCGCGATCTTCTGCCTGATCTTTGCCTGGAACGAATACGCCTTCGCGGTGCTTCTGACCTCCGGCAACGCGCAGACCGCGCCGCCCTTCATTCCGATCATCATCGGCGAGGGCGGGCAGGATTGGCCCGCGGTGGCCGCCGGCACGACGTTCTTTCTGGTGCCGATCGTGGTGTTCACCGTGCTGTTGCGCAAGCATCTGTTGCGCGGCATCACCTTTGGAGCCGTTCGCAAATGAGCCTGGATGCGAACTCATCGATGCCGCGCGCTGGGTTAGTGGACAGAATTCTGCGCCGCGGTCCGCTGGAGGCGGTCGCGACGATGATCATCGCCGCCGGTGTCGTCATGCTGATGCAGCCGTTTTCCCTGACGCTGTATTCCCTGTCGTTCGCGACCACGCTGTTTGGGACGGTGATGTTCACCATCGTCTCGAAGGTCAGGGAGTAGGGCGCCATGGCACAGATCAGGGTCGAGGCGCTCAACAAATCCTTCGGAACGTTTCATGCCGTCAAGTCCGCCAGCTTCACCGTGGACGACGGCCAGTTCCTTTGCCTGCTCGGGCCTTCCGGCTGCGGCAAGACCACGACGCTGCGCATGATTGCCGGGCTGGAATTGCCGACCGCCGGGACCATTCGGCTTGACGGGGAGGACGTCACGATGAATCGCGCCTCGGCGCGCGATATCGCCTTCGTGTTCCAGCTGTTTGCGCTCTATCCGCATCTGAACGTCCGGCGCAATATCGGCTTTCCGCTGCAATGCGAGGGCGTCGGTGCGGCGGAGCGCGAGCGGCGGGTCGAGGAGGCCGCGCGTATCCTGCGTATCTCCCATCTGCTCGACCGGTCGGTGTCGGGGCTTGCCGGCGGTGACCGGCAGCGTGTCGCGCTGGGCCGGGCGATCGTGCGCAAGCCGAAATGCTTTCTGATGGACGAGCCGCTCGGCGCGCTCGATACCGAGATGCGCGAGGCCATGATCCGCGAGTTGCGGGCGCTGCACGACCGGCTCGGCGCCACCACCGTCTATGTGACGCATGACCAGCTCGAGGCGATGGCGATGGCCGACCGGATCGCGGTGATGAACCACGGCGTCGTCGAGCAGGTCGCGAGCCCGCGCGACATCTACGATCGGCCTGCGTCGCTCTTCGTTGCGGATTTCATCGGTTCGCCGCCGATGAACTTCCTGCCATTTCGCGGCGCCGTGCAAGCCGGGGCGCGGGCGATCCGGCTCGACGAGCGCGACGTTGCCATCCCCACGGCGCGAGAGGCGCTGGCGGAAAGCGATCTGGTCCTGGGGGTCCGGCCCGAGCACGTGCGTTTCAGCGATCAGGGCATGGTGCGGGGCGAGGTCTATGGCTCGGAATATCTCGGCACGACGCAGATCGTGACCGTGACGACGCGCTACGGCGCGCTCAAGGCCCGCTCGCCCGCCAGCTTGGTTTTCCGGACCGGCGAGAATGTCGGGCTCGACTTCCGTCCCGATACACTGTCGATCTTCGACAAGGAGTCGGGCCGGGCGATTCGAACCGCGTTGTATGAAGGAGGGGCGCATGGCTGAAGTCGAGATCAGGGCCGTCTCCAAGGCATTCGGTCGGACGCAGGCGGTCGGCGATTTGTCGCTGACGGTTGCCAACGGCGAATTCGTCGCGCTGCTCGGGCCGACGGGCGCCGGCAAGACCACGACATTGCGCCTGATCGCCGGATTGGAGATGCCGGATCGTGGTTCGATCCGGATCGGCGGCCGCGACGTGACCGGCGACGCGCCGGCCGATCGCGACGTCGCTTTCGTGTTCCAGCAATATTCGCTTTATCCGCATCTGACCGTACTCGAGAACATGGCCTTTGCGTTGCGGGCGCCGATCCGCCGGGTGCCGGAGGCCGAAATTCGCGCGAAGGTGCTGGAGGTAGCGCATCTGCTTCACATCGAAACCAAGCTGGACAACAAGGCGACGCAACTGTCGGGTGGGCAGATGCAGCGCGTCGCGATCGGCCGGGCGCTGGTGCGCTCGCCCTCGATCTATCTGATGGACGAACCGCTCTCCTCGCTGGACGCCAAGTTGCGCGGCGAGATGCGGCTCGAGCTCAAGCGCATCCAGACCGATCTCGGCGCCACGATCCTTTATGTCACCCACGACCAGACCGAAGCGATGACCATGGCCTCGCGCATCGGCGTGATCGAGGCCGGGCGGTTACTGCAGATCGGCACTCCCCGCGAGATCTACGAGAACCCGGTCAACGCCTATGTCGCCGCGCGGCTCGGGCAGCCGGCGATCAACCTGTTGCCCGCGGCCCTGTTCGCCGGCGTGCCGCCCGCCGCCAAGACCATCGGCGCGCGGACCGAGCACCTGACGATCGTGCGCGGCGGCGGAGATGTGTCGGCAACCGTCACGCGGATCGAACATCTGGGCGACCAGAGCCATCTGCACCTCGATCTCGGCGGCCAGCCCGTCGTGACCTTGTCGGATCCCGAGGCAAACCTCGGCGCAGGCGACGTCGTGTCGCTCCGCCTCAACAAGCCGCTGTTCTTCGATGCGGCCGGCGGGAGGGTCGCGGCATGACACTCGATCGGGCAGCCAGGGAAAAACTGGTGCGGGCG
>JBAUUA010000878.1:0-2960 GCA_049582465.1 Bradyrhizobium sp.
CGCGCAGCAATAGCGCGAGGTCGCGGGTGAAAATGGTGACGTCCTCGGCCTTGGGCTGGTTGAAGATACTGAGAAGGCTGCGGGCCGTGCCGCCGCTTTCCTCGAGCGTGACGTTGTCGACCAGCACCAGGCCAAGGCGCTCGATCCGCTGCGCGACGTCACCCGGCGCGGATGCCGCGATCGCGCCCGAAACCAGTTCGCCGTTGCCGTTGAGAGCGCGATAACGATAACTCGGCATGGGATCACCGAACGGTCGTGACGCGGAAAACCTCGGGCACGGTGGTCAGCCCCGCACGGCATTTCGCCACCGCGTCCGCGAGCATGGTGGTCATGCCGCCGGCCATCGCGGCTGAATCGACGACATGAGAATCCGTCTGCGGCCCGATCAGCTTGCGAACCTCTTCGGTCATTTCGAGGATCTCGAACACGCCGTTGCGGCCGCGATAGCCGGTGCCGCCGCAACGCTCGCAGCCGCCGGCCTTGTGAATCGTCTCACCGGCCGCAAAGCCGATCACGGCAAAGCGCGGATCGTTGTCGATGTCGGCCGCCGTCAGCCGATGCGGCACCTTGCAGCGGTCGCACAGCACCCGCACCAGCCGTTGCGCGACCACCGCGCGCAGCGTCGACTTCAGGAGAAAGCTTTCGATACCGAGATCGATCAGCCGCGGCACGGCGGCGGCCGCGGTCTCGGTATGCAGCGTCGTCAGCACGAGATGGCCGGTCAGCGCCGCATGGATGGCGATATGGGCGGTCTCGGCGTCGCGGATTTCGCCGACCATGATCACGTCGGGGTCCTGGCGAACGAAGGCGCGCATGGCGGACGCGAAGGTGAGACCGATCGACGGCTTGACCTGCGACTGGTTGATGCCGGGGATTTCGTACTCGACCGGGTCTTCGATGGTGAGGATCTTGCGGGTCGGCTCGTTCAGGATCGAAAGCATCGTCGCAAGCGTCGTGGTCTTGCCGCTGCCGGTCGGTCCCGTGATCACGATCATGCCGTGCGGCAGCGCCAAAAGATGGGTCATGATCCGTTCGTCGCGGGCGGCGAGCCCGAGCCTGCCCATTTCGAGCAAGCCGCGGTCGCGCGGCAACAGGCGGATCACCGCGCTCTCGCCGGCCTGCGTCGGCATGGTCGCGACGCGCACATCGAGTTCGGAACGGCTGACGCGGACACGCGCCGCGCCGTCCTGCGGCAACCGCCGCTCGGCGATGTTGAGACCGGCGAGAATTTTCACCCGCGAGATCAGCGCCTGCGGCGGAATACCCGAGGGAGACGGCATCGCGCGCAACAGGCCGTCGACGCGCATCCGCACCACGAGGCCGGTGCGAAAAGGCTCGATATGAATGTCGCTGGCGCGAAGCTCGATCGCGCGCTCAAGCAGATCGTTGAACGCGCGCACCACCGGAGCGCCACTGGCGAGATCGCGCAGGCTCTCGATATCGTCGTCGGATTGCTGGCTCGATCCTCGCGCGCCTTCGTCCGCGTCGGCGCCTTCCGCCTCGGTGCGCTGGTCGAGCAACGTCGTGATGTCCTCGAACGACGCCACCGCGACTTCGACCGGCGCGCCGAATACGATTTCGGCGGCGCGAATGGCCGCGGTGTCCGAGGGATCGGCGACCGCGAGCCGATACCCTCCGTTCGGCGCGCGCACCGGAAAGATCGTGGACTCGCGCAGGAAGCGCCGCGAAAATCCGTCGAGGCAGGGCGTGGAAGCGAGCAGTTGCGGCAGGCTCAGCCTGACGACGCCCCAGTAATCCGAAACCTCGTCGGCAAATTCCGCGGCCGACAGGTCGGTCGCCTCCCACAATTCCCGAAGCGGTCGTGCGAGAGTGGAGCTGGCGGGATTTTCGACGCGGGCGCGCGCCTTCGGCGGCAACGAATATTTTTCGAGAAGGTGCTGCCGAAAGGTCTCTGCGGAAAGGTCTCGCATCGAATTCACAACGCTAACCTTTGTGACTGGATTGCAACGCACACACGTATTGCAGAACGCAATTGCTCTTGACTTATCTAGTAGCAAAAACATAATCGCCACGCAAACTTTTGAGCGCCCGCGCCATGGGGGATCGGGCGTGTTTTCTAGTTCGCAGCGTTGGTAGGCGTATCTTGTTCAAGGTGGTCGATCCGCTTTCGCGCATGCGTTCAGGGTTGGCTGAAACGCTCGTAATATTTTTGTCATGCTTCCTGCTTACAGGATGCATCCTCACCGCCGATCAGTCGATCGAAGGCAATCCAAAAGATCCTCGCGCGCAGGATATCATCGACCAGGTTCGCTCGATCGATTTGCTGCCGCGCCAGACTGCGGATGTCGGCAGCAGCGGCGTCGCGCGGTCGACGTCCTCGCGGCCGTCGATCTATCTCAGCGACGGCACCACGCCGCCGGGTTCGGCCGCGATCGAACGCGACGATACCGGTTCGGGCAGCGGCTATGACCTGAATTTCGAAAACGCGCCGGTCGCCACGGTGGCAAAGGTCATTCTTGGTGACGTACTTGGCGTCGGCTACAGCATCGATCCCCGTGTCCAGGGCACGGTGACGCTGGCATCGGTTCGTCCGGTGGCCAAGGCGGATGCGCTGTACGTGCTCGAAAATGCCTTGCGGATGTCCGGCGTGGCGCTGGTGCGCGATCGCACCGGTTACCGCCTGCTGCCGGCCAACGAAGCCGGCCCCGGCGGCATCGACCGGACGGCGTCGGCCGAAGCCGGCCAGGGCATCAGCGTCGTGCCGCTGCGCTACGTCTCGGCGCAAACCGTCTTCAAATTGCTGGATGCGTTCGGCGTCAAGGCCACCACGTTGCGGCCGGACAACGGACGCAACACGCTGATCGTCAGCGGCAGCGGCACCGACCGCGCCGCCGCCATCGACACCATCCTGAGCTTCGATGCCGACTGGATGCGGGGACAATCGGTCGGCATCTTCCCGATACACAACTCTTCGCCCGAGCCAGTGATCACCGAGATCG
>JBAUUA010000879.1:0-5438 GCA_049582465.1 Bradyrhizobium sp.
CGCCGGTCTTGGCATCGAGCGCGACCAGCGTGGTATCGGCCTGATGCAGGAAGATCTTGCCATCGGCATAGGCGACGCCGCGGTTGACGGTGTCGCAGCACATGATCGGGATGACGTTGGGATCCTGCCGCGGCTCGTATTTCCAGAGGATCTTGCCGTCATGGTTCAGATCCAGCGCATAGACCGTGTTCGGGAACGGCGTATGCACATACATCGTATCGCCAACCACCAGCGGTCCGCCCTCGTGACCGCGAAGCACGCCGGTTGAAAACGTCCAAGCGACCTGCAGCTTGCCGGCGTTGGATGCGTTGATCTGGTTCAGCTTGGAAAAGCGGGTATTGGCGTTGTCGCCCTGCTGCATCACCCACTGCTTCGGGTCCTTGGCCAATTGGTCCAAGGCCTCGTCGGCGCGCGACGCCGACACCTGCATCGCAATGAGGCCTAGACCGGTAACGAGTAGCATCTTGCGCATAGTGAATCCTCCCAGTTATGAGCGAAGGGTTCCGTAAAAACGGTCCACTTTTTCAGCTTTCTTCGTCGGTATCCCTACCCGGTTCGGAAACAGGAAACTTGCCCAAGAGGGAAGTGCGTTTGCGCGAAAGCGAAACACAGCGAATTTTTTAGCTGGCGCCCGTGATCTCGCAGGCGACGCTCTTCAATGTTGCGATGCGTCAGCCGTCTTGGCCTCGCTCCATTGCACCATAACGCGCCACCCACCAGGTGAGGTTCCACTTGACGGCGCTGAAACTAAGACGGAGGATTATCAAGGGGATGTCAGGAGGGGTGCTGCTCAAACCGCAATGACCGCCTTAACTTCAGGTAAAAGTCGCTCCATCATGACTCGAGGCCACTCGCGGCAAGGGGTCATGTTCTGATCTCGAATCGGTGGCTGGATAATGTCCGACACGGTCCGCTCACTTAACACTTCCGGATTGGCGCCGAAGAGGCAGATCCAATGTTGGTCAGATACACTGACCGATCTTTGCGGCCATTTCGACATCGATCCGCTGGAGGCTTCGTCATTCGAAGGCCGGATCAACTACACGACGGTTTCGAAGCTAAAGCTCTGTCAGATCGAGGCGAGCCAGCATCGGCTTGCGCATACCGCATCGCGCGCAAAACTGGGCGGTCATCCGTTCGTCAAAATACATTTTCAGACGTATGGGATCTCGCATTTCGAGCAGGATGGCCGCCGCATCGAGCTGATGCCCGGCGACTGTCTCGCCTACGACGTATCCTGTCCGCACACGATCGTTAGCCCGACGCTGACGCGGCACGAGGTCGTCATTGTACCAAAGGAATTGCTGCAGGAACGCGGCTTCCGCTCGGCGAAGATGTCGGCATGCAAACTCTCGGCGCGCACCGGCACTGGCCGGATCGCCTATAATTTTGTCCATGCCGCGTTCGACGAAGCGACCAAGCTGTCGCCGAACAACGCGATCGGGGTGGCCGATTCGCTGATCGACCTCCTGCTGTTGCCGCTCCGCGAGCCCGACGCGATGTTCAATCGTATCGGGCCCGAGGCGATGTATATCCGGGCGCAGTTCTTCATCCGCGAACATCTGCGCGACCCCGATCTCTCGATCGACCAGATCTCGGCGGCACTGGGCTGCACCAAGCGCTATCTGCACATGCTGTTCAGCGACAGGGGTACCACCATCAGCGACTATATCCAGCACGCAAGATTGCAGAACTGCCGCCAGGAGCTGGAGACCCAAGCCGGAAAGACCATTACGGACGTCGCATTTTCGTGGGGCTTTTCGAGTTCGTCGCACTTCAGCCGCGTGTTCCGGAAGTATTTCGGAGTTGTTCCGTCTGCGATTCACAAGGCGCCGCACGCTGGCCTGTATCCGGACCCTGCTTGCGAGTAGGACGTCCGCTCCAGCGCGACCAGCAGATATTACCCTTGCACGCCCGCTGACCAACGCTCCCTACCAGAGCCTGTGCGCACGAACTCAAGGGGACGATTACGCAAACTGACGGCGCGGTATGCCACGCCCGATCCCCCTATCCCGAGATAATTTTGATTCGCTTGACGCCATTAAGGGCGGTCTAGGGTTAAATATTTTGAAGTATCAAATGTCTTGAAGTAGTTGACAGCGCGCCTGCCACGGCTCGACGCAACAATTGCCGATCGAGCCGGGCTGTTCGTTTCGATAAGGTCTATTTGCGCGCTGCGCAGGCGTACATGTTGATTTCCATGCCTACCGGCACTTCGACAATTTTCGGAGTCTTCCAGGCCATTCCATCCTCCCAAGAGTTTTACCAAGAGTTTCGGCGCGAGCTCCACGCCGGAGTTGAATCTAGGACCACGCTCTACACCGCGCAAGTGCGGAAGATCGAGCCGAGCGCCTGCGGTCTAATTCTCACAGCCGATATTTCGCTCCCGGACAAAGCGATTTCCCTCTTGGACAAGATCACTCGGCTTGTCATCGCTGCCGCGCCAGGAAACGCGTTCCCTCTTGGCGAGTCCCTCACTCCCCAATGGCTCTCATAAATACACGGCTGGCGAGCACATCAGACGCTTCCAGCGACATGACGTCGTCGTCGGTCAGCACCCGGTCGAGGTCGGCGACCAGACGGCTGGCTTGCCTCAGCCGCATCCGATCGAGCGCATTGCGGATCGAACGTGCGTTGGAGAACAGCGGCTGGGTCTTGCGCAGGCCGATGTAGCGCACGAACGCCTCCCGCGCGTCCGGGCTAAACTTGTAATTCATGTCCTGCAGCATCAGATCGGCGATGGCGAGCAACTCGCCGTGCGAATAGTCAGGAAAATCGATGTGATGAGCGATACGTGAACGAAAACCGGGATTACTGGCGAAGAACCTGTCCATTCGGTCGCCGTAGCCGGCGAGGATTACCACCAGATCCTCACGCTGAGATTCCATCACCTGCAGGAGGATCTCAATCGCCTCTTGTCCGTAGTCGCGCTCGTTGTCTGGCCGATGCAGATAATATGCCTCATCTATGAACAGCACACCGCCCATCGCCTTCTTCAAGATCTCCTTCGTCTTCGGCGCAGTGTGACCGATATATTGTCCTACCAGTTCGTCGCGCGTCACCGATACCACCTGCCCGCGGCGCACGAAGCCGAGCTTGTGCAGGATGCTCGCGATCCGCAGCGCGACGGTTGTCTTTCCGGTACCCGGGTTGCCGGTGAAGGACATGTGCAGCGTCGGCACATCGGACGTCAGGTTCATCCGCTTGCGGATACGCTCGATCAGCAGCAGCGACGCAATTTCACGAATCCGCGTCTTCACGGGCCTCAACCCGATCAGTTCGCGATCGAGCTGGTCGAGCACCTCGCCGACGCCGACCTCGCTGAACTCGCGGCGCAGGTCGACCTGCCTGCTTGAGGGCGGTTCGCCTACGCCCTGCGCGGCAGCCGGCGCGATCATGATCCACCGTAGCGCCGGCCCTCAGGGCGATCGACGGCATAGGCGGTTGTTGTGTACTGGAGCTTCCGGCCTGCGACCTCATGGCGGTCGAGACGAAAGCCCGGCTCCTCCTTCGGCCGGTTGACGATGAAGGAGAGCCGCACCGATTCCCAGCCATGGCTGGAATCGAACGCCGACAACCGGATATAGCGGTCGCCATAGACCTTGCGGCATTCGGCCAATTCCATCAGAACGCCGGCGGCATCTCGAAGATCGAACATCGGCAGCCCCCACATCTCCCAGAAATTGTTGCGGGGATGCGGGTCGTCCGTGAATTCGATGTTCACCGCCCAGCCATTGCCGAGACAATACTGAACCTGTCGGGAAATCTGCTCGTCGGTGAGATCGGGCAGAAACGAAAAGCAGCCTTGGGTCACGCGCATGATCCTGTTCCTTACATCGAGACGCTGGCGGTGGGGGCATAATCGGGCATGTCGGTCGACTCGTAGTTGAAGGTAACGTCCTTCCAGACTTCGAGCGCGGCCTTCAGCGGCGTGCAGGTCTGCGCCGCCCTGGCGAGAATTTCCGGCCCTTCGTGCAGGTAGTCCCGGCCCTCGTTGCGGGCGAGAATCATCGCCTCCAGCGCGACCCGGTTTGCGGTCGCGCCGGCCTGAATGCCCATCGGATGGCCGATGGTGCCGCCACCGAATTGCAGGATGACGTCCTCCCCGAGATGGTCAAGCAACTGATGCATCTGACCGGCGTGAATGCCGCCTGACGCCACCGGCATCAGCTTGTTGAGGCTCGCCCAGCTCTGGTCGAAGAACACGCCATGCTCGAGCTGCATCCGATTGAAGTCCTCGCGGCAGATATCATAATAGCCGCGCGTGGTCGCCGGATCGCCCTCGAGCTTGCCGACGACCGTGCCAGCGTGGATATGATCGACGCCGGCGAGTCGCATCCATTTCGCAATGACGCGGAACGAGACGCCGTGGTTGCGTTGCCGTGTATAGGTCGAATGCCCTGCCCTGTGCAGATGCAGAATCATATCGTTGCGGCGCGCCCATTTCGCCATCGACTGGATCGCGGTGTAGCCGATCACCAGATCGATCATGACAATGACCGAGCCGAGTTCTTTGGCGAATTCGGCCCGCTCGTACATGTCCTCCATGGTTCCGGCGGTGACATTGAGGTAGGTGCCCTTGACCTCGCCGGACGCGGCCTGTGCCTTGTTGACGGCCTCCATGCAATAGAGGAAGCGCTCGCGCCAATGCATGAACGGCTGCGAATTGATGTTCTCGTCATCCTTGGTGAAATCGAGCCCGCCCTTCAACGCCTCATAGACTACGCGGCCGTAGTTGCGGCCTGATAGTCCAAGTTTGGGTTTCACTGTCGCACCGAGCAACGGGCGGCCGAACTTGTCCATGCGCTCGCGCTCGACCACGATTCCCGTGGCCGGGCCCTGAAACGTCTTCACATAGGCCACCGGTAGCCGCATGTCCTCGAGCCGCAACGCCTTCAGCGGCTTGAAGCCGAACACGTTGCCGATAATCGAGGCCGAGAGGTTCGCGATGGATCCGTTCTCGAACAGATCGAGATCGTAGGCGATGTAGGCGAAATATTGCCCCGGAGAATTCGGCACGGGATCGACACGGTAGCACTTCGCGCGGTATTTTTCCGCGGCCGTCAGACGGTCGGTCCACACCACGGTCCAGGTCGCGGTCGACGATTCGCCGGCCACCGCGGCCGAGGCCTCGATCGGATCTACGCCCTCCTGCGGAGTGACACGAAACAACGCGATGATGTCGGTGTCCTTTGGCACGTAGTCGGGCTCCCAGTAGCCCATCTTCTTGTATTCCATGACGCCGGATTTGTAGCGCTCCTTGCCACGCACGGTGATCGAGTGGTGATTCATGATGGTTTCCTTGAGTTGAACTGCCCGTCGCGACTGGTTCGATCCAACGATTTCAAGTCATTCGGCAGCCACCGCCGCCTCGCCGATACGCGGATCGAGCGCACCCGAGCGATAGCGGTTGGCCATTTCCGCCAGCGGTATCACCT
>JBAUUA010000880.1:0-6207 GCA_049582465.1 Bradyrhizobium sp.
CTTAAGGGGCGAGTCCTTCAGCTGGTCGCGGCTCATGGCGCCGGCGTCGAACAGGTCCTCGGCGGTGAGGTTGGGATTCTTCTTGACGATGAACGCCTTGACGGCTTCGCCGGAGCGTCCGTCCTGGACGCCGATCACGGCGCATTCCAGCACGCCAGGGTGGCTCGCGATCACTTCCTCGATCTCGTTGGGGTAGACGTTGAAGCCCGATACCAGGATCATGTCCTTCTTGCGGTCGACGATCTTGGTGTAGCCGTCCGGTGTCATCACGCCGATATCGCCGGTGCGGAAGTAACCGTCCGCGGTCATCACCTTGGCGGTTTCGTCGGGCCGGTTCCAGTAGCCGGCCATCACCTGCGGGCCCTTGGCGCAGATTTCACCGGGCTGGCCGAGCGGCATTTCGTTGCCGTCGTCGTCGCGGATCGAGATATAGGTCGAGGGCACGGGAACGCCGATCGAGCCGTTGAACTCGGACGAGGTCGCGGTGTTGCAGGTCAGCGTCGGCGACGTCTCCGACAGGCCGTATCCCTCCGCGATGCTGCAGCCGGTCAGCTTCTTCCACTGCTCGGCGACCGGGCGCTGCACCGCCATGCCGCCGCCGTTGGAAATCTTCAGCTTGGAGAAATCGATCTTGCCGAAATCGGGATGGTGCAGCAGCCCGTTGTAGAGCGTGTTGACCGCCGGGAAGCTGTTGACCTGGTATTTCATCAGTTCCTTGATGAAGCCGGCCATGTCGCGCGGATTGGGGATCAAGAGATTGACGCCGCCGGCGCGCACCGCCAGCAGGAAGCAGGCCGTCAGCGCGAAGATGTGATAGAGCGGCAGCGCGCAGACGATGAAAATCTGGTCGACATGCGGCGGCGCCGCCAGCGCGGGCTGCAGCCAGGCATCGTTCTGCAGCACGTTGGCGAGGATGTTGCGGTGAAGCAGCGTCGCGCCCTTGGAGACGCCGGTGGTGCCCCCGGTATATTGCAGGAAGGCGACGTCGTCGGGTCCAATCTTCGGCTTGCTGAACTTCATGCCGCGGCCCGCCGCGACGGCGTCGTTGAACAGGACCGCGCCCGGAATCGAAAACGGCGGCACCATTTTCTTCACGCGCCGCACCACCAGGTTGACGATCATGCCCTTGAGACCGAGCATGTCCCCCATGGTGCCGATGATGACATGCTTGATCGCGGTCTTCGCCATCACCTGCTGCACGGTGTGCGCGAAGTTCTCAAGCACGATAATAGCCTCGGCGCCCGAGTCCTTGAGCTGGTGTTCAAGCTCGCGCGGGGTGTAGAGCGGGTTGACGTTGACCACCGCAAAGCCCGCGCGCAGCACTGCCGCGGTCGCCACCGGATATTGCAGCACGTTCGGCATCATCAGCGCGACGCGCGCGCCCTTCTGCAGGCCCTTGCCCTGCAAATAGGCGGCGAGCGCCACCGACATCTCGTCGAGATCGCGGTAGGTGATCGACTTGTCCATGCAGATGAAAGACTTGCGGTCCGCGAACTTGGCGAAGCTTTCTTCCAGCAATTCGACCAGCGACGGGTACTGGCTGACATCGATATCGGCGGGCACGCCGGGCGGATATTGCTTGAGCCAGATGCGCTCCATGGTGTTTCCCCTTCCGGTTTGCCCCGATTTTCGGGCCGAGACGCGTTATTCCGGGCAGTATTGAGCAATGCGGCGGCCCATGGCAAGGCGGCCGCGCGTTATGACGCATTGTACAGTAAAGAGGACCGGGAGAAGGGGGCCGGCCGAGGGCAGGCTTAGCTGCGGGGCGCGGCGGCGGCCTTTTGATCCGTCGGCGCCGCGTCGCTGGTCGTGCTCTTGGGTTTGGCCGCGGGCTTGGAAACGGCCTTGGGTTTGGCTGGCTTCTTGTCGGCGGCGGCGGGTTTTTCGGCAGCCTTCGGGGCGCTATCGGGCTTGGCGTCGGCGTGCTTGATGGCGGCCGGCTTGGCGGCGGATTTCGATTCGGACTTCTTGTCGGACTTGACGTCCTTGCCGGCTTCCCGGGCGCCGGCTTTCGGCTCGTCCGCGGCATCCGGCTTCTTCGCTGCAAGGCGGGCCTTCTTGCCGCGATGCGGCGATACCTGCTTGTCGGCATCCGCGGCGACGGCCGCAACCAATGCCGCGCCGGTCCGGGTCGGGCCGGTGTAGACGACGATCGGCTCCGAGGGCGCGGGCGCCGCCGCCAGCAATTCCGACGGCTTCAGGATCGGCGACTGCAGCCCGGCGGCAAAGAAGGTCATGCTGGCGTCGCTGCCGGTCGAGCCGACGCTGCTGGCGACCGTGTCTTCATCCTCGTCGCTGGCGGGCTTGTGTCGCTTGCCGCTGCACATCTCGTCGCGCAGGTTCGGCGGCGAGGCGTCAATCGGCACCAGATTGTCGACCGTGCCGAGCGAGGGCCGCAGCCACGCCAGCGTGTTGTTGGAGAAGCCCCGCTCGAGCATCTGGGCGGCCCGCACCGCGCGCATCTGGCCGGATGAGGCCCCCAGCACCACGGCAATCAGGCGCTTGCCGTTGCGGGTGGCGGACGCCACCAGATTGTAACCGGACGCGCAGATGAAGCCGGTCTTGAAACCGTCGGCGCCGGGATATCGCCCGATCAGCTTGTTGAAGTTCTGCGTGACCCGGCGGCCGAAACGGATCGAGGGTATGTGGACGAAATATTCGTATTCCGGCAGATCGCGAATGATCGCACGCGCAAGGATCGCAAGATCGCGCGCCGACGTGATCTGACCGTCGGCGGGCAGGCCGTTCGGATTGACGTAACTCGTCTGCGTCATGCCGAGCTTTTGCGCGTTCTGGTTCATCAGCGCCGAAAAGCCGTCGATCGAACCGCCGACGCCCTCGGCCAGGACCACGGCCATGTCGTTGGCGGATTTCACCAGCATCATCTTCAGCGCGTTGTCGACGGTGACCTGGGTGCCGGGCCGGAAGCCCATCTTCGAGGGCGACTGCGAGGCTGCGACCGGCGACACCGTGAACAGGGTATCGAGCGTGATGCGCCCCTCCTTGACCGCCTTCAGCGTTGTGTAGGCCGTCATCAGCTTGGTCACCGATGCGGGATACCAGGGATAGGTGGCGTTCTCGGCCTCCAGGACCTTGCCGGTGTCGGCTTCGATCAGCAGGTGGGCTTCCGCATGCGCAAGGCGCGGGGCGACGATGCCGAGCGCTGCGACAAGAACGATCCAGTTCAACGATGACTTGCGAAGCAGCGGGCGAAGAAAATTCACTATCCGATTCCGGTCCTTTGAGACCCGCCTTCGAAAAGGAGGTCCTGACATGTGACGTTCGGGTTTCAAGCGTGTCCGGCGCCGTCGGCTACGGCGGCTGCAAACCTATACCGGCTTGCCGATTCAGAACAGAGGCCCAGCAACTAATTCGTGGACGAAATAGGCCGAATTTCGACGATGCTCAAACCTTGACAGCGGTACTGCCGGGTTCACGCGTCTGGATGCTGGCCCGCGCATTTTCCTGAACCATGAATTGCGCTCTGGCGAGTTCCGCGAAACGGCCGCCTTTCGCCACCAGTTCATCGAACGTTCCGCTTTCGATCACGCGCCCGCTGTCGAACACCAGGATGCGCGTGGCGTTGCGGATGGTCGAGAGCCGGTGCGCGATCACGAATGTGGTGCGGCCCTTCATCACTTCATCGAGAGCGGCGTTCACCTTGGCTTCGGTGACCGCATCGAGCGCGCTGGTGGCCTCGTCGAGGATCAGGATCGGCGGATCCTTCAACAATGCGCGCGCGATCGACAGCCGCTGCCGCTCACCGCCGGACAGCATGCGTCCGCGCTCGCCGGCATTGGTCTCGAATCCCTGCTCGCTGCGCTCGATGAATTCCAGCGCCTGCGCGCAGGCCGCTGCGATCCGCATCTCCTCCTCGGTCGCGTCCGGTTTTCCGACGCGCAGATTGTCGGCGATCGTCCGGTTGAACAGCAGCGCTTCCTGGAACACCACGCCGATATTCCGCCGCAGCGCCGTTAGCGTCAGTCCGCGGACGTCCATACCGTCGATCTTGATGACGCCCGACTGCGGATCGAAGGCGCGATGCAACAGCGCGATCGCCGTCGATTTGCCGGCGCCGGTCGGGCCGACCAGCGCGATGGTCTGGCCGGGCAGCGCGACGAAGGAAAGGTCTTCGACCGCGGGCCGCTTGCCGTCATATGAAAACGACACGTCGATGAATTCGACCAGCCCCGAGAGCCGCCCGGTATCGATCGCATCGGGCCGGTCGTGCACCGCGGGCACCGCATCCAGCACGTTGAAGAATTCCTGGAGGCGGGGCGCTTCCATGAACACGTTGTTGATGAAGGAGACCACCTGTTCGAGCTTCTGGATCAGCATGGTGGCGAAGGAGACGAACATCACGATCTCGCCGACCGTGGTGAGGCCCTGCGCATGCAGCGCGATGCCGACGGTGAAGATCGCCAGCACCGTGATGGTGGTCGACGCCCGCGTGATGACGGTGACCAGCGCCCACCACGACAACACCGGCATCTGCACCGCGAGCAGCTTGTCGGCGACGAAGCGAAGGCCCTGCACCTCGGCGTCGATGCGCACGAAGCTCTGCACCAATGCGACATTGCCGAGCGCGTCGGAGGCGCGCGCGGACAGGTCGCTGTAATGCGACTCCACCTCGTTCTGCATGCCGTAGGTCTTGCGCACCACCAGCGTCGTCAGCACCGTGAACACCACGCACAGCGCGAACAACAGGATCGCCAGCCGCCAGTTGATGTAGAGCGCGAGCGGCAGCAGCACCACCAGCGACATGATCGCGGCGAAATGCTCGCGGAAGAATCCGAGCCACAGCCGCCACAGCGCATCGGTGCCGTTCAGCATCACCTTCATCAGGCGGCCGGAATGGGTACCGGTGTGGTAGGTCAGCGGCAGCTGCATGATGTGCTCGAAATAATTGGTCAGCACGGCCTGGCGCTGGCGGTGCGCCAGCCGGTCGGCGTGCAGCGCGACCCAGGCGCTGCTGGCGATGGTGAACAGGCCGAATGCCGCCCAGGCCGCCAGCAGCGGCCAGGCCGAGGACGCGTCGGCCGACGGCTTGCCGGAGAGCACGTCGACGATGCGGCCGAACAGCACCGGCTCGGCGAATTGCGCCCCGGCGAGCAGCAGATTGGCGGCGGCGAGGACCCAGCCCAGCCGCGCCTCTTTGCCGAGCAGCTGCAGGACGCGCGCGTAAAGCCGGAACATGGACATATCGCAGGGACTCGCAAAGAGGATCGCCGGCCAACTGCCGTCAGAAGTTCCATTCTAGTCTGGGAACGCCCCCGAGATACAGGCCGCGGGCGATGTTTTGCTCAATTGATGAGGCGGCCGTCCAGTGGCGGCAGGAAGCGGTCGTCGAAAATATCCGCAGCGGATGGCCGTTTGCCGAATTTGAAATCCTCGGCGACCGCTGCGATCGAGCGGTCGAGGCGGGCGGGGTCGACGCCGCCGATGCCGTTGTGCCTGACCTCGCCGGTCAGGATGTTGTCTGAAATCAGCGTCCGCAGCCGTTCAAGCTCCAGATCGCGCGATCCGCCATCCATCCGGTTGACGACTTCGTCCACCGCGCGGGCTGGCTGCTTGACGGCGAGATGCGTCCCGGCAATCAGCGCGCGCACGAAGCCCTTCACGGCCTCGGGGCTCCTGGCGGCGAACGCCGGATTGACGATGACGGCAAAGCCGTAGGCCTCGCAGCCATAGTCGGCAAAACGAAGCACCGCGAGGTCGTCGGCAGGCACGCCGCGATCCCTCAGATTGACCGCCGACAGGTAGGAGAACCCGGTCACGGCGTCGACCTGACCCGCCGACAGCATCGGCTCGCGCACGGCGGCGCCGATCCTGCTCTGCTTCACGCCCGCGATCTTGATGCCGTCCTGCCGCGCCAAGGCCGGCCACAGCCGGATCGACAGGTCGCCTTCGGCGACGCCGAGCGTCTTGCCCTCGATATCGGAAAGCGCATGGATGCCGCGGCTCTTGCGCGCGATGATGGCGTAGGGCGACTGGTTGAACAGCACGACCACCGCCCTGACGGGCGGCGCGTTGGACTTGCCGCGAAAGCGGATCAGTTCGTTGATGTCGGCGAGCGCGAAATCGCTGGCGCCGGAGGCGACGCGCGCAATCGCATCCGGCGAGCCGCTGGCGATGCCGGTCGTCACCGCGAGGCCCTCCGCGCTGAACAGGCCGCTGGCCAGGGCCAGCAGCACAGGAGAAGCGCCC
>JBAUUA010000881.1:0-1560 GCA_049582465.1 Bradyrhizobium sp.
ATCGCGATCCTCGAATCCATGAAGATGGAGCATCTGGTGACGGCTCCGTACGGCGGCAGGGTGACAAAGCTCGCGGCCGAAGGCGGCGTGACGCTGATGCAGGGCGAACCGATCCTGTTCCTCGAACCCGCCGAGGTCGACGGCGACGAGGCCGAGCAGGAGGCCGCCATCGACCTCGACCACATCCGTCCCGATCTCGCCGAGCTGGTTTCGCGCCATGCCCATACGCGCGACGAGAACCGCCCCGCGGCGGTCGAGCGGCGGCGCAAGACCAATCAGCGAACCGCGCGGGAAAACATCGCCCAATTGGTCGACGACGGCTCCTTCATCGAATACGGATCGCTGGCGATTGCCGCCCAGCGTCGGCGGCGCAAGCTCGACGACCTCATCAAGAACACGCCCGCCGACGGGCTGATCACGGGCGTCGCCACCGTCAACGCGGACACGTTCGGTGCCAACGCTGCCCGCTGCATGGTGATCGCCTACGACTACACCGTGCTCGCCGGCACGCAAGGTCACATGAATCACAAGAAGATCGACCGCATGCTTGGCCTGGCGGAGCAATGGCGGATACCGCTGGTATTCTATGCCGAGGGCGGTGGTGGCCGCCCTGGTGATACCGACCGGCTCGGCATGACCGGTCTCGACGGGCCTTCCTTCGTGCAGTTTGCAAAACTGTCCGGCCTGGTGCCTGTCGTGGGCGTGGTATCCGGCTATTGTTTCGCGGGCAACGCCGCGATGCTCGGCTGCTGCGATGTCATCATTGCCACGCGGAATGCGTCGATCGGCATGGGCGGGCCGGCGATGATCGAAGGCGGCGGCCTCGGCGTCTATCATCCCGCCGAGGTCGGGCCGGTGTCGTTTCAGGCGCCGAACGGCGTCATCGACATCCTGGTCGAGGACGAGGTGGAGGCCACGGCCGCCGCGCAGAAATATTTGTCTTACTTCCAGGGTTCAGTCGCCAGCTGGAAGGCGCCGGATCAGCGCCTGCTGCGGCGGGCGATCCCCGAAAACCGGCTGCGCGTCTACGATATCCGGGCCGTCATCGATCTTCTGGCCGACGAGGGATCGGTGCTCGAGATCCGCAGGGATTTCGGCGTCGGCATGATCACCGCCTTCATCCGCATCGAGGGCAAGCCGTTCGGCCTGATCGCCAACAATCCGAAGCATCTCGGCGGCGCCATCGATGCGCCGGCGGGCGACAAGGCCGCGCGCTTCATGCAGCTCTGCGATGCCTTTGATATTCCGCTCCTGTCGCTCTGCGACACGCCGGGCTTCATGGTCGGACCCGAAGCCGAGAAGACCGCGATCGTGCGTCACGTCGCCCGCATGTTCGTGACCGGCGCAAGCCTCACCGTGCCGCTGTTCGGCGTCGTCTTGCGCAAGGGTTACGGCCTCGGCG
Organism: Bradyrhizobium sp.; assembly: GCA_049582465.1. Classification (GTDB taxonomy): domain Bacteria; phylum Pseudomonadota; class Alphaproteobacteria; order Rhizobiales; family Xanthobacteraceae; genus Bradyrhizobium. The sequence continues at coordinate 1,403 of JBAUUA010000881.1, forward strand.
CGCAATCCATGATCGGCGGCGGCTTTCACGCCTCCTTCTTCACGGTGGCATGGCCGACCGGCGAGTTCGGCGGCATGGGACTTGAGGGCTATGTCCGGCTCGGCTTCCGCAAGGAGATGGAAGCGATCGCCGATCCCGTCGAGCGCGAGAACTATTAC
>JBAUUA010000882.1:0-1512 GCA_049582465.1 Bradyrhizobium sp.
ACTCGTCCGTCAGCGCGGCCTGGATGCGCGGCCACGGGCACATATAGATGCACATCTGCTCGCGGGCGTGCCCGGCGAAGACGTAGGTGGTGGCGGTCAGGATCGCGATCCAGAGATAGGCGATGAATGGCGCCTGAAGTGTCGCCAGATCCTTCACCAAGGTCGGGGCGTCGGAAAAGTACAGAACCCAGGCGCCGCCGGTCCACCACGCGATCATCAGCCACAGGAAATGCTTGGTCGCGACCTGGCGAATGTGTCTGAACGTCCAGCCTTTCCTGTCGTTCAGGATGCGCTCGCGCCGGTCGCCTTCGACGAAGCGTTCCACCGCGTAGAACAGATCGGTCCAGACGGTCTGCGGACACAAATAGCCGCACCACACCCGGCCGGCCACGGCGTTCATCAGAAACAGCGTCATCGCCGCGATGATCAACAGCCCGGTGAAATAATACACCTCCTGGGGCCACAGCTCGATGAAGAAGAAATAGAAACGGCGGTGCGGGAAATCGACCAGCACCGCCTGGTTGGGCAGGCCGGGGCCGCGGTCCCAGCGCACGAACGGCAACAGGTAATAGAGGCTCAGCGTCAGCCCGAGGATGGTCCATTTGATTCGGCGAAACCGGCCGTGAACGGCTTGCGGATAGACTTTCTTGCGCGCTTCGTAGAGCGGGCCCACGATGATGGTGTCGTCCATGACTCCCCCGGCGTCCCACGCTTTCCGCGAGCCGGAAGCCGGCCGGGAGAGGGCGCAACTGTCGCTCAATAATCCCCGGTTTGAGCCATCGCCTTGCGATGGCTCAAACGCGCAAAGGATCGTCCGATGAGCTTCAGGCCGATTGCGAAAAGGCGCAGCCCTCGCGGAGGCCAAGCTTCCTGAACACGATCGCCGCCGGACAGAATCCGGTGATCGAGGCCTGGAACATGTTCAGCCCGGCAAAGGCGGTCAGCAAATACCAGTAGGGACTGACCGCGTAGCCGAGCACAAGCCCGAGCAAGACGACAAATCCCGCGAACATCAGCACCGCTTTATCTACATTCATGACGTGCTCCTTTGGGTGGGTTTGAAAGTGATCAGGACCGGGCGAGCCCGGCCTTGGTCCATGCGACGATCTTCTGCGCGTCCATCGCGCCCGAAATCCGCGAAACCTCGCGGCCGCCCTGCATCAAGAGCAGGGTGGGGATCCCGCTGATCCCGAGCTGCGATGAGACGGTGGGAGCTTGATCGGAGTTGAGCTTCAACAGCCGGACATTAGGTTCGAGCGCTTGTGCGGCGCGCTCGAACATCGGCGCCATCGCGCGGCAGGGACCGCACCACGGTGCCCAGACGTCGACCAGCACGGGGATGTCGTTGTGCGCCATATGGCGGCCAAAGCCCGCTTCGTCGACCTCGATCGGATGGCCGGTGAAGATGGGCTGATGGCAGGATCCGCAGCGCGCCGCATTCGGCGCGCGCTCAGCCGGAAGCCGGTTGATCTTGCCGCAATGGCCGCAGACGATTTGTCGGCCTGTGCTCAT
>JBAUUA010000883.1:0-2773 GCA_049582465.1 Bradyrhizobium sp.
GCATGCGGACGCTGAAGGCGATGGGTTTTTCCGACGCGCGCCTTGCGGTGCTCACGGAGACCACCGAGGCCGAAATCACGGCAAAACGCCACGCGCTCGGGGTTCGCCCGGTGTTCAAGCGCATCGACACCTGCGCGGCCGAGTTCGCCTCGCCCACCGCCTACATGTATTCGACCTATGAGACGCCGTTCGCAGGCTCGCTCGCCGACGAGAGCGCGCCGACGGACAAGAAGAAGGTCATCATTCTCGGCGGCGGTCCGAACCGCATCGGCCAGGGCATCGAGTTCGACTATTGCTGCTGCCATGCCTGCTTCGCGCTACACGACGCCGGCTACGAATCCATCATGATCAACTGCAATCCGGAAACGGTGTCGACCGACTACGACACCGCCGACCGATTGTATTTCGAACCGCTGACCGCCGAGGACGTGCTCGAGATCATCGCCACCGAACGGCAGAACGGCACCCTGCACGGCGTCATCGTGCAGTTCGGCGGCCAGACACCGTTGAAACTCGCGCGCGCGCTGGAAGCAGCTAATGTGCCGATCCTCGGCACCTCGCCCGACGCCATCGACCTCGCCGAGGACCGCGACCGCTTCAAGCGCGTGCTCGACAAACTGCGGCTGAAGCAGCCGAAGAACGGCATCGCCTATTCGGTCGAGCAGGCTCGGCTGGTCGCCGCCGATCTCGGACTGCCGCTGGTGGTGCGCCCGTCCTACGTGCTCGGCGGCCGCGCGATGCAGATCATCCGCGAGGAAAGCCAGCTCGGCGACTACCTGCTCGGCACCTTGCCGGAGCTGGTGCCCGGCGATGTCAAGGCGCGCTACCCGAACGACAAGACCGGCCAGATCAATACCGTGCTCGGCACCAATCCGCTGCTGTTCGACCGCTATCTGTCCGACGCCATCGAGATCGACGTCGATTGCCTCTCCGACGGCAAGGACACCTTCATCGTCGGCATCATGGAGCATATCGAGGAAGCCGGCATTCATTCCGGCGATTCGGCCTGCTCGCTGCCGCCGCATTCGCTGGATGCCGCGATGATCACCGAGCTGGAACGGCAGACGCGTGAACTGGCGCTCGGGCTCGACGTGGTCGGGCTGATGAACGTGCAATACGCCATCAAGGATGGCGACATCTACGTGCTGGAAGTCAATCCGCGCGCCTCGCGCACGGTGCCGTTTGTCGCAAAAGTGATCGGCACGCCGGTGGCGAAAATCGCAGCCAGGCTGATGGCCGGCGAGAAGCTGAAGGACTTCGATCTGAAGAAGCGCAAGCTCGGCCATGTCGGCGTCAAGGAATCGGTATTCCCGTTCGCCCGCTTCCCCGGCGTCGATACCGTGCTGGGCCCCGAGATGCGCTCGACCGGCGAGGTAATGGGCATCGACCGCTCGTTCGAGATCGCATTTGCCAAGAGCCAGCTCGGCGGCGGCACCCGCGTGCCGCGCAAGGGCACGGTGTTCGTATCGGTCCGCGACATCGACAAGACCCGGATCGCGGAAGCGGTGCGGCTGTTGTCGGCGGTCGGCTTCAAGGTGATGGCCACCTCGGGGACGCAGCGCTTCCTGACCGATTTCGGGATCCCAACCGAAAAGGTCAACAAGGTGTTGGAAGGACGGCCGCATATCGTCGACGCCATCATGAACGGCGATATCCAGCTGGTTTTCAATACCACCGAAGGGCCGCAGGCGCTGGCCGACAGCCGCTCGTTGCGACGAGCTGCCCTCTTGCATAAAGTACCGTATTACACCACTCTTTCGGGCGCCGTGGCGGCCGCGCAGGGCATCCGCGCCTATCTGGGCGGGGACCTTGAGGTCCGCACGCTACAGAGCTATTTTTCTTCCGAATCCTGATCCTTGACGGGCCTGCGTGCCCGTTAACCGATTGGCAATAAAGCAGGCTTGGCTGGAACTCACCGGCCAAGCGGATGTTCTGTTTCGGCGCCCGGTCGCCCCGAAATTGCAATCTGAAAAACGTCTCGCGCGCGCCTTCAGGCGGCTCGCGCGATCGAAGGACAAGAGAAATGATGGAAAAGGTTCCGATGACCGCCGGCGGCTATGCCGCCCTTGAGGTCGAATTGAAACAGCGCCAGTCGGTGGACCGTCCGCGCATCATCGAGCATATCGCCGAAGCGCGCTCGCACGGCGATCTCTCGGAAAACGCGGAATATCACGCCGCGAAGGAAGAGCAGTCGCACAATGAAGGCCGGATCGCCGAGCTCGAGGACAAGCTGGCGCGCGCCGACATTATCGACATCTCCAAGCTCTCCGGCGACACCATCATGTTCGGCGCGACCGTGACGCTGATCGACGAGGACACCGACAAGAAGGCGGTGTGGCAGATCGTCGGCGAACCGGAAGCCGACGCCAAGAAGGGTCGCATCTCCATCACCTCGCCGCTTGCGCGCGCGCTGATCGGCAAGAAGAAGGGCGCCTCCGTGGAAGTCATGGCGCCCGGCGGTCCCAAGGCCTACGAGATCACCAAGGTCGAGTGGCGCTGAAACACCAGCCCGATTTCCCGACCGCGTCTTGAAATACTGCGAAGGGCCGGGACAATTTCCCGGCCTTTTCGCTTCGGCATCATCATGCGGTGCCGCGCAAACACTTTGCGAGCGTCCTTATTCCAGTGCTGCTTTGCGAAACGCCGCCGATTTATTTTGGCGATATGCTTTCGTTCGGCGTCGCCCCAATATACGACTCGACGACGTCGAAACTTTTTGGGGACACGACAATGACTGAAGCCCTCGCGGCATGGGTGCCGCGCGCCCTGAGCG
>JBAUUA010000884.1:0-6576 GCA_049582465.1 Bradyrhizobium sp.
GGCGACGCTTTACTACCTGCGGAACGATTACGGCCGCTCGCTGCAGGATATCCAGCAGGTGCTGATCCGCGACCCCCGCCATGTCGGCGCGTTGGCGGGGCTTGGCATGATCATGCAGGACCTCGGCGACGACAAGCGCGCGCTCGACGCCTTCCGCAAGGCGCTCGCGATCAATCCGCATATGGACAAGGTGCCGGAGCTGGTCAAAACCCTGAGCGAGAAGGTCGAAGGCCGGGATATCTGATCGGGGGCGGTCCCTGTGGATCTAGGTCCGAGGCCTAGCTCGCGCGCTCGGCCATCATCGTCTTTCCAAGGGAAGAAGCTCCGCCCGCCGACTGCAGGCATGGCCGCGGGAAAAGGATCGCCGCGGCCGGAGCCGGACTTGCCGGATTAATGCAGCACCTCGCTGCCATGCTCGAACGGCCCACCCAGGGCCACGGCGGCGTAAAGCTGCTGCAGCTCCGCCTCCAGCTGCTCGTTGACCAGCAGCAGCGCCCGCAACGCACTATGTAGGTCGCCATTGCAGCTGGCCACGATCCGGTCGATGGCCGCCTCACTCGGTCTGGAACTCATCGAAACACCCTCTGGTTGTCCCCTGAACAAGTCGTCGACGCCCGCCCGCGTTCCTGTGGATTGCGTGGAAAGATCCGACAACATCAGCCTGCCGGCGAGCGCCCATCACTTCGCAACGCTGCGGCTGACGATAAATATAAAGTTACTGATGACGGCGATATGAAGGCACGTTGCAAGTCGGCGGAAAAACTCGCGTAGATTTTGTGGGTAACCGCAAAAACGGTATCGATACGGCAAACGACGCGTTGTCACGAAACCGCCCCGCCCGATGACCGTAACTCAGGGGTGCCCCGACTCATCCGGACTTTGCAAATGATATCAATCGTCTTCGTGGCGGCGCTGGCGATCCTGGCGCTGATCACGCAGGCCGGGGTCCTGGTCCTGCAGCGCCTCTATCCCGCCCAGGGCAGGTCGATCGAGGTCGCCGGCGGCAGGCTCAACATCCTCGACATCGGGCCGCGGGATGCCGCCGGTCCGCCCGTGGTGCTGATCCACGGCGCGAGTTCGAATCTCGAGGCGATGCGCCAGCCGCTCGGCGACCGGCTCGCCAGCCGCCACCGGGTGATCCTGATCGATCGTCCCGGTCACGGCTGGAGCTCGCGCGGGAGCCTGGCGGATTCGACGCCGGCCATCCAGGGCAGGATGATCGATGAGGCGCTGGAAAAACTCGGCGTCGGATCCGCGATTGTCGTGGTGCATTCCTGGAGCGGCGCGCTCGGCGCGCGCGTGGCGCTCGATTATCCCGAGCGCGTCGCCGGGCTCGTCATGCTGGCGCCGGTCGCCTATCCGTGGCGAGGCGGCGTCGGTTGGTACAACAGGGCGGTCGCCACGCCGGTGATCGGCCCGCTGCTCGCCTATACGATCACGCTGCCGCTCGGCATTTTTCTGGCCGGGCCCGGCGCGCGCGGCGTATTCCTGCCGCAGATCATGCCGCAAAATTTCATCGCCGATACCGCGACGCCGTTGTTGCTGCGTCCGCTCGAATTCCTCGCCAATGCCCGCGATCTGGTGACGCTGAGGGCGGCGGTGGCCGAGCAGGCGCCGCGCTACGGCAACATCAAGGCGCCGGTGGTGGTGATTTCGGGCGATGTCGACAAGACCGTGACGACCAACATCCATTCGCGGCCGTTCGTAAAGGCGGTGAACGATGCAAGACTGATCGTGTTGCCGCAGGTCGGCCACATGATTCAAAACGCCGCGCCGGACCTCGTGATATCGGAGATCGAAGCCATGATCGGCAGGCTCGCGCAGCGCGGCGCGGCTGCCGCCGACTAGGCGCGCCAGATGGAGCTCAATTGCCGCTGAAGCCGGACCGCCGAGTTGGAATGGCAGCCGCAGGGTGGTAGTCTGCGGCCATGAAGAAGTCCGATATCGCCTGCCCCGAATGCAATGCCGGTTACCGGCGAATTGAACTGGTTTCCATAGGGGGACCCAAGGGCGAGTATCGCTGCCTGTTGTGCAACCACTTGCTCGAGGTGTTCGACGGCTCGACCGAAGTAGCCATCCGCCTCACGGTTCAGCCCGAAAAGACGTTCGAGTAACGTTGCGGGTGAGGGCCGCCTCGGCTGGCGGCTACTGACGGATGGCAGCCGTCGTCGGATTGGGACCATCTTCCAGGCATTGATTGATTGCCGCCGTCCGATCTCGCGGCAGTGTCTTCGCGACGTCGACCTTGTGGCGGCATTCCATTTGCCTGATTTGCTCGGCCCGGCGCTTTTCGGCGGCTTCGCGATACTGGGGCGCAACTGCATTGGGCTCGACCAGCTTCTGCGCGAAAGCCGGTTCGGCGAGTACACACACGGCAACCAGACTCAACCGCCAAAATAATTTCATGGAAATGTCCTCAAGGCGTTTTCGAGCGAAGTAGACACCGGTTCGCGTGGAGAAAACGCGTCAAAACAAAAGGCAAAGGTCTCAGAAAAAACCCGGACTGAGATCCAGTCCATAGGATGCAAGCAGCAGGGACACGGTCAGGCCGACGCCGCAAAACATGGCGATGGTCTTGAGCACTTCGACGTCGATTTGTGTTCCGGACACGCGCGAGAGAACCTTTGCGATAGCGGTCATTTGTGATCTCCAGGCTTGGCCCCGGCCAAGAGGACCGGTTTCCCATCGGTAGCCCAGATGACGTCCGATGCATGTGAACGATGTCACATGTGGCCGGCAGAGTTGACGCAATCGCAGCAAATTGATCGCCGCGACGCGAAGGGAGACGGCAGGGCAGAGAATGATCATCCGTGGCGCGATTTGAGCCTCGACGGGCTGGGCTGCCGGCTGGCGTGAATCGCGGTGCCAGTGCAAGCTGACCGAAAGGCGCGCTCGCTATTGGAGCGCGAGCCGAAACGCAATGACAACCGGTACGGAGGGCCTATGCGACGCTTCGTTGTTTTGATCGCCGCAGCCCTGTTGATGATTTCCTGCTCTCGGGAAGACGACGTGACGGGGTCGATCCACAATAAATGCGCAGCCGATCTGTACAGCGCCTTCAATCCCAAGGCGATGGATCAGTGCATGGCGGTCTGCCTCAAGTGCGACCGCGGCACGACGACCACGTGCTCGACCTCATGCACGCTGAAGGGGGCGCGCTGATCTCGCTGCCTTCTCATTCGTTCGAGTATCAATTGCCCGTTGCCGGCTATTGGCGTCCCGCGGAGGCGGTCTCGCCGGCAAAAGGGCAGCGCAGGACGTTGCAATGACCGCGCTGCCGCATGTTGCTTTCGGCATCGACATCAATCATGCCGAAGGAGGCGCGTTTCGCGTGCCGGTAAATCGATGACTCCCGGCTAACCGCGGTCGCGCTACTGGCCCTTGATCTTGCCGTCCTTGTCGAATTGCGAGACGAACGCCCAGAGATTGTTGATCTCGTTTTCGTTCTTGATGCCGGCGAAGGCCATCTTGGTTCCCGGAACTTTCGCCTTCGGATCCTTGATGTATTCCTTGAACTGGGCCTCGTTCCAGGTGATGCCGGAGTTCTTGTTGGCGTCCGAATAGTTGTAACCCTCGACGGTGCCGGACTTGCGGCCATCGAGTCCGTTCAGCTCCGGGCCGACCTTGTTCTTGGCGCCGTCGCCGATCGAGTGGCAGGCCATGCATTTGTTGAAGGACGTCTTGCCGGCCGCGACGTCCTGCGCCATCGCGTTCGAGGCGGCTGCGGACGATGCGATGACGAGAAGCGCGCTCAGGGTCATTTTTTTCATGGTGTGCTCGTGGTTTGGGGGGAGGGGGGCGACGGTGCCGGCGCCCTTGTCGCACAGGGCGCGCGCGGTGGACAAGCCGTGAAACCATCTGACGGTTTCATCCGTCCTGCCTACGTCTTTCGGATAGATGGCATACCGCGTCCGGGCTGCGAGCGAGCTACCCAAAGCGGTCCAGACGTGCTTGATTTGCCACGAGAAATCGGCGAGCAGGAACGCGTACGGCCCGAGGCGCCGGGGGAGACCTAAGACATGGCCATCATGATGCCAGCACCGGATCAGGCGGTTTTGAACCGCCGGGAGACCATCGTGGCGGCGTTGCGCGCCATCGTCCCGGGCGAGGGCGTGATCGACAGTCCCGCCGAAATGCTCCCCTACGAGTCCGATGGGCTGATGGCCTATCGCCAGCCGCCGATGGTGGTGGTGCTGCCGGACACCACCGAACAGGTCTCGCAGGTTCTGAAATATTGCTTCGAGCAGGGCATCAAGGTCGTGCCGCGCGGGTCGGGCACCTCGCTGTCGGGCGGCGCGCTGCCGCTCGCCGATGGCGTGCTCTTGGGCTTAAGCAAATTCAAGCGCATCCGCGAGATCGATTTCGACAACCGCGTGGTGGTGACCGAACCGGGCGTGACCAATCTGGCCATCAGCCAGGCGGTCGCCCATGCCGGATATTATTATGCGCCCGATCCCTCGTCGCAGATCGCCTGCTCGATCGGCGGCAATGTCGCGGAGAATTCCGGCGGCGTGCATTGCCTGAAATACGGCATGACCACCAACAACGTGCTGGGCTGCGAAATCGTCCTGATCACGGGCGAGATCATCCGGATCGGCGGCAAGTCCGCCGAGACCTCGGGCTACGACCTGATGGGGATCATCACGGGATCGGAAGGCCTGCTCGGCGTCATCACCGAGATCACGGTGCGGATCCTGCAGAAGCCGGAGACGGCACGCGCCCTGATGGTCGGTTTTGCCGAGGTCGAGGCGGCCGGGCAATGCGTGGCTGAAATCATCGGCGCGGGAATCATTCCCGGCGGCATGGAAATGATGGACAAGCCGGCGATCCACGCCGCTGAGGCCTTCGTTCACGCCGGCTATCCGCTGGACGTCGAGGCGCTTCTGATCATCGAACTCGACGGCCCCGGGGTCGAGGTCGATGAACTGATCAAGCGGGTCGAGGCGATCGCGCTGACCTGCGGCTCGACCACCTGCCAGATTTCAACCTCCGAGACCGAGCGCAATCTGTTCTGGGCGGGCCGCAAGGCGGCCTTTCCGGCGGTCGGGCGGATTTCGCCCGACTATCTCTGCATGGACGGCACCATCCCGCGCGGCAAATTGCCGGAAGCGCTGGCGCGGATCCGCGACCTCTCGGTGAAATACGATCTGCGCGTCGCCAACGTGTTTCATGCCGGCGACGGCAATCTGCATCCGCTGATTCTGTACGATGCCAACAAATCCGGTGAAATGGAGCGTGCCGAAGCCTTCGGCGCCGATATCCTGAGGGCCTGCGTCGAACTCGGCGGCGTGCTGACCGGCGAGCACGGCGTCGGCATCGAGAAGCGCGACCTGATGCCGGAGATGTTCAGCGAGATCGATCTCAACCAGCAGCAGCGCCTGAAATGCGCGTTCGACGCGCAAGGCCTGCTTAACCCGGGCAAGGTGTTTCCGACCCTGCACCGCTGCGCCGAACTCGGCCGCATGCACGTCCATGGCGGCAAGCTCGCCTTCCCTGATATTCCGCGGTTTTGAGAAGGCTCGGCGAGCCCTGATGGCTCGCGATGTTGGTGGCGCCAAATGGCTGACATCCCGATGGATGCGACGACCGGGGCGGCGGCTGAGGTGCGAAGCGCGCCCCGGCTGCTGTTTGTCGACAACATCCGCTGGAGCATGATCATCCTGGTGCTGAGCATGCACGCCTGTGACACCTACAGCCCGTTCGGGAATTGGTACTACACCGACCGGCAAGCGACGGGCCTCGGCACCAAGCTTTTTTTCGGCGTCTACCAGAGCTTCCTCCAGGCGTTCTTCATGGCGGTGCTGTTTTTCATCGCGGGCCATTTTTCCGCGGCCGCCTATGACCGAAAGGGCTTTTCGCAATTCGTCCGTGACCGGTTCATCCGGCTTGGATTGCCGACCTTGCTCTACATGCTCGTGATCGGCCCGCTCACCCAGTATTTCCTGTCCCGGACATGGGGAAGCGGCGGCTTTGGCCATCAATGGCTGCTTCACCTGAAGGACGGGGAGTGGCTGTCGGAGACAGGACCCATGTGGTTTTGCGCGGCGTTGCTGATCTTCTCTGTCATCTACGGCCTGCTCCGCCTGACCGGATGGAGGGAGAGCAACATCGAGCCCCGCGGCGATCGTGGGGCTGGGCTTTGGGTAGCCGGTTTCATCGCGCTCATGGCCGCGTCGACCTTTCTGGTCCGGATCGCCGTGACGGAGGATGCCGCTGTGCTCAACGTGCATCCAGGCGATTTTCCCCAATATGCCCTGATGTTCCTGGCCGGCGCGTTTGGCTATCGCGGCGGCTGGATGATGGGGCTCCCCGAACGTTTCTGCGCCCGCTGGGCGTCGGCCACACTGGTGCCCGCGGCACCATTGTTTGCCGCCCTGCTTCTGTTCGGCGGCGCGCTGCAGGGCGAGACCGCGCCCTATGTGGGTGGCTTCAACCTGGTCAGCGCCGGAAAGTGCCTGTGGGAAGCGCTCGTCTGCGTGGGAATGGGCCTTCTGATCCTTGGCGTCTATCGGCGCCATTTCGACCAGCAAGGTGAGGTGGCGCGGTGGCTGTCGGACAATGCCTTCGGCGTTTATC
>JBAUUA010000885.1:0-3663 GCA_049582465.1 Bradyrhizobium sp.
CCTGCAAGGGGATCTACAAGTCGATCGTCAACGCGACCCGGGCTGCCAAATGGAGCACGGGCGTCGCCAAATACTTCATATCGGGTGAGGACCTGACCTGTCAGGCCGGGCTCGCCGTGCAGCAGGATCTCGCGCTTGGCGCGCTGATCGGCGTCACCCATGCCGAGCGTAACGGACACCACTATGTCGACGGCTTTGGCGAGGCGCCCGCGGCCGAAGCGCAGGCGTTCCGGTCCGCTCACCCCGACCTCTATCGCGACGACGGCAACGGGATCCGGCTCTCGATCCATGGCGGCGATCTCCTGACGGGATCGCTGACAGTGCCGGGTTTCGCCAGCGGCGTGCATCCGCTGTGGGCTTCGTTGTCGCCACTCGATCAACCAAAAACAAAAATCCTGCAGGAGCAAAAAATATGACGACGCAACGCCTCGGCGTGATCATGAACGGGGTCACCGGCCGCATGGGGCTCAACCAGCATCTGATCCGCTCGATCGTCGCGATCCGCGACCAGGGCGGCGTGCTGCTCGACAACGGCGACCGCGTGATGCCGGATCCGATCCTGGTCGGCCGCGACGCCGACAAGATCGAGCGGTTGGCAAAGCGCTTCAACGTGGCGCGCTGGACCACCGATCTCGACAAGGCGCTGACCGACAGGAACGACACCATCTTCTTCGATGCCGCGACCACGCAGGCGCGCCCGACGCTGCTGACCAAGGCGATCAACGCCGGCAAGCACGTCTATTGCGAGAAGCCGATCGCGACCAATCTCGAGGAAGCCGTCGCGGTGCTGAAACTCGCCGCCGACAAGGGCGTCAAGCATGGGACCGTGCAGGATAAGTTGTTTCTGCCCGGCCTGAAGAAGCTCGCCTTCCTGCGCGATTCCGGTTTCTTCGGCCGGATCACCGCGGTGCGCGGCGAATTCGGCTACTGGGTGTTCGAGGGCGACTGGCAGGAGGCGCAGCGGCCGTCGTGGAATTACCGCAGCGAGGACGGCGGCGGCATCATCCTCGACATGGTCTGCCACTGGCGCTACGTGCTCGACAATCTCTTCGGCGACGTCGAAAGCGTGAGCTGCCTCGGCACCACGGACATTCCCGAACGCTGGGACGAGAAGGGCAAGAAATACAAGGCGACGGCGGATGACTCCGCCTATGCCACGTTCCGCCTCAAGGGCGGCGTGATCGCCCACATCAACATGTCCTGGGTGACGCGGGTCTATCGCGACGACCTCGTCACCTTCCAAGTCGACGGCACCCATGGTTCGGCGGTGGCCGGCCTTTCCGAATGCATGATCCAGGCCCGGCAGGCGACGCCGCGCCCGGTGTGGAATCCGGACGAGAAGCGGCTGCACGATTTCTACGCCGATTGGCAGAAGCTGCCGGAGAACACCAGCTACGACAACGGTTTCAAGGAGCAGTGGGAGATGTTCATCCGCCACGTCTGCGAGGACGCGCCGTACAAGTTCACGCTGCTGGAAGGCGCCAAGGGCGTGCAACTCGCCGAATGCGCGCTGCAGAGCTGGCGCGAACGGCGCTGGATCGACGTCGCGCCGATCAAGGTGTGAGGAGAGGCCGCCATGAACAAGCCGGTCTTGCCCGTCTCGTCGCATCAGCTGAAATTGCCGAAGGCCGATCGATCGATTGAGACCTATCGCCTCGCGGCCTCAAGGACGTTTCCCGCGAAACTTCAGGGCACGCTGAACCGGGTGGCGTTTTCCGCCGCCCATGTGGTGTCCGATCCGTTCGCCGACGTCGATCCGTGGCTGACCGCCGCCGTCGATTGGGACAAGACGATTGCCTTTCGCGAACACGTCTGGGACCTCGGTCTTGGCGTCGCCGAGGCGATGGACACCGCGCAGCGTGGCATGGGGCTGGACTGGCCGACCTCGCTGGAACTGATCCAGCGTTCGGTGAGGGCCGCAAAAGCGCGCGGTAATGCGCTGGTGTTTTCCGGCGCCGGCACCGACCATCTCGCGCCGGAGGATGCCAAGAGCCTCGACGACGTCATTCGCGCCTACGAAGAGCAGATCGCCGCGGTCGAGAAGGCCGGCGGGCGGATCATCCTGATGGCCTCGCGCGCGCTGGCGAGGATCGGCCGCAACCCCGATGATTACATCAAGGTATACGACCGCGTCCTGTCGCAGGTCTGCGAACCCGTGATTATCCACTGGCTCGGCGACATGTTCGATCCGGCGCTGGCAAATTACTGGGGCACGCCAAACCTCGACGTGGCGATGGATGTCGCGGTCGGCGTCATCAACGGCAGCGCCGCGAAAGTCGACGGCGTCAAGGTCTCGTTGCTCGACAAGCAGCGCGAGATCGACATGCGCAGGCGGCTCGACAGACGAGTGAAAATGTATACCGGCGACGATTTCAACTACGCCGAACTGATCGCCGGCGACGAGAAGGGGTTTTCCCACGCGCTGCTCGGCATCTTCGATGCCATCGCGCCGGCGGCGTCCTACGCGCTGTCGCGCCTCGCAGCCGGCGATGCGGCCGGTTTCCACGACGTGCTGGGGCCGACGGTGCCGTTGTCGCGACATATCTTCAAGGCGCCGACGCGGTTCTACAAGACCGGCATCGTGTTCATGGCCTATCTCAACGGCCACCAGGATCACTTCACCATGGTCGGTGGGCAGGAAAGCACCCGTTCGACGCTGCATCTGGCCGAGCTGTTTCGCCTGGCGGACCAGGCCGGGCTGCTCACCAACCCTGAAGTGGCGACGCGGCGGATGAAGGCGGTGCTGGCCTTGCGCGGCATCGAGGCGTGATGCGGGATTTTTCGGCCGATCACCGCTGGCTGTCGCTGAATACCGCGACCGTCCGCAAGCAGGGCGATCTCGCGGAGATCATCGAGGCCTGCGCGCGCCACGGCATCCGCGCCATCGACCCCTGGCGCGACCAGGTCGCGGCGATAGGCCTAGACCGCGCGGCGCGGGCCGTGCGTGATACCGGGCTCGAGCTCTCGGGCTATTGCCGCGGCGGGATGTTCGTCGCCGACGCCGCGCACCGGACCGAGGCGCGCGACGACAATCGCCGCGCCGTCGATGAAGCAAAGGCGCTTCGTGCGCCCTGCATCGTGCTGGTGGTCGGCGGCCTGCCGCAATATTCGCGGCCAGGCAGCGCGGCCTCGAAGGATATTTTGGGCGCGCGCGCGCAGGTCGAGGACGCCATCGCCGAGATGATGGAATATGCGCGCGAGGCAAACATGCCGCTGGCGATCGAGCCGCTGCATCCGGCCTATGCCGCCGACCGCGCCTGCGTCAACACCACACGGCAGGCGCTCGATCTCTGCGACCGGCTGGATCCGCAACGCACGAGCGCGCTCGGGGTCGCGCTCGACGTCTATCACATCTGGTGGGACCCCGAGGTGCTGCCGCAGATCGCGCGGGCGGGGAAAGACCGCCTGCTGGCGTTTCACGTCTGCGACTGGCTGGTGCCGACCAAGGACATCCTCAACGACCGCGGCATGATGGGCGACGGCGTGATCGACATTAAGGCGTTGCGCAGCGCGGTCGAAGCGCAGGGTTTTACGGGCTATTCCGAGATCGAGATTTTTTCCAACGATTGGTGGGGGAAGCCGATAGACGAGGTTTTGCAAACCTGCATCGCGCGGCACCGCTCGGTGGTGTGAAACAGATTCTCCGTCGTCCCGGCCAAGCGA
>JBAUUA010000886.1:0-4455 GCA_049582465.1 Bradyrhizobium sp.
AGGGCGCTCCCTCCGCCGAACCGGCAGGAGGGCAAGATGAACGCCCACAACGACGTCAAGAGACCATCCGATCAGAGCTTGGACGCGAGGCTTGTGCCGGCAGCGGCTCAACTGCGATTTGCCGCGCGGGTTGATGTTCTCGTGGCGCGCTGGCTCGAGCGCTGCGCCACGAACGCGGAGGTCGCACAACGGTGGTTCAGGACCGATCCGAAGCCTGGACGTGAGTTCGGGACGGGCCTTGTCGTTTCATCTGCACGTTGGGATGAGTCGCTATGACGGGGCAGGCGGCGGGGCGATGCTGCTGGCCGCGATCTGCGCCATGGGCACCAGAACCATCAACGACGCCGACCAGATCGGACGCGGCTATGAGCGGATCGATGAGCGGCTCAACGCGCCCGGCGCCAGCATCACGCGCGTGCCGGCGTGGGCAGGGTAGAAGATTCTCTCGTCGTCCCTGCGAAAGCAGGGACCCATACGCCGTGTCGCCCGTCGTGAAACACGCTGTCGGTCGGCTCTCGCGCAACAACCGCGCCCTGTGGTTATGGGTCCCTGCTTCCGCAGGGACGACGAGGGAGCGGTGCGTGCGTCGAAGCGACTTACTGTTAGTTAAAGTGTCGGCCCATGAACGTTCTTGAGAAAACCCGGCAGGCATCCGTCGCATCGCAAGCGCCTGCGACGCCGCGCGGCCGTCTCGCGGCCGAATTCGCCGACACCCTGAAGCTGGCCGCGCCGATGGCGCTGACGCAGCTTGGACAGATCGTGATGATGACGACCGATCTCGCGCTGATCGGCCGGCTCGGCGAGGAGGCGGTCGCCGCGGCGGCGCTGGCCAGCACGGTCTATTTCGTCAGCTTCACGCTTGGCCTGGGCGTGGTATCCGCGGTGGCGCCGCTCGCCGCGCAAGCCTTCGGCGCCCGCGACCTGCACCGGGTGCGGCGGAGCTTGCGCGTCGGGCTCTGGATCGCGCTGTTGGTCTCGCTGCCGATGATGGTTTTTCCGCTCTACGGCGAACAGATCCTGCGGATGCTCGGACAGGCGGAGGCACCATCCAAACTCGCGCAAACCTATCTGCTCGGCCTCGTCTGGGGCGCGACGCCCGCGCTGTGGCTGATCGCCATCCGCGGCTTCATGGGCGCGCTCAACCGGCCCGAGCCAGTGCTGTGGATCACGCTGGCGGCGATCCCGGCCAACGGGCTTCTGGTCTATCTCGGGATTCACGGGGTGTGGGCGCTGCCGCCGCTCGGCCTTTTCGGCGCCGGCATCGCCACCACCACAGTCAATTTCGCCATGTTCCTGGCCGGGCTGTGGTTTGCCGTCGCGCGCCGGCCATTCTCGAAATACCACATCATGGGAAACATCTGGCGCATCGACTGGGCGATGATGCGCCAGCTGATTTCGATCGGCGGGCCGATCTCGATCGCGTTCATGATGGAATACGGCCTGTTCTCCTCGGCGGCGCTGCTGACCGGCCTGATCGGCACCACCGCGCTCGCGGCCCACCAGATCGCGCTGCAGGTCACCGCCGTGCTGTTCATGGTGCCGCTCGGCATCGGCATGGCGGCCACGGTGCGGGTCGGCCACGCCGTCGGGCGCAACGACCCGGCCGGCGTCAAGCGCGCGGGTCTCGCCGCGATGTTGCTGGGCCTCCTGTTCGGAGCCGGCCTGACCTTGATGGTGATCGCCGGCCGCTTTGCGATCGCGCGGCTGTTCCTCGGCCATGCGGAGGGAAGCGCGGAGGCGACGATCGAACTCGCCGCGACGCTGCTTTTGGTCGCCGCCACGCTGTTCATCGCCGACGGCGTTCAGACCGTCATGGCGGGATCGCTCCGCGGCATGAAGGACACGCGGGTCCCGCTGCTGTTCGCCGTTGTCAGCTACTGGCTGATCGGATTCCCCGCCGCCTGGGAGCTGGCGTTCCGGGCCGGGCTCGGGGCCGTCGGCGTCTGGATCGGATTATCCCTGGGGTCGCTGGTCTACGCCGTGCTTCTGGTCTTGCGTTTCCGGCGGCTCGCGAACAAGTTTGTTTCCGCATGAAAATCGATGAGGTCGAACCGGAAGTCGATCGCGCCGCGCTGCTCGCCGGCGCGCAGTTCGTCGACGCCTTCCGGATTCGCATCGAGGGCGGCGCGCTCGATGCGCGACGTGCCGCGCAGCGGATGATGGGCCGCTCGCCGCGCTGGGTCGACGGCCTGCTGTCGCTGCGGAATGCGCTGGTGGCGCCGTTCGGACTCAAGACGTCGGGCGACGGCGAAAAAGCCGCCGGAGGCCTGATCGGCATCTTTCCGGTCTTGAGCGAGACGCCCGATCGGCTGGTCGCCGGATTTGACGATCATCATCTGGATTTCCGCGTGGTGGTCGATGTCGCAACCTCCGGCCAGGGCCAGCAGGTGACCGCGACCACGCTGGTGCGGACGCATAACCTGCTCGGGCGGGCCTATCTCGCGATCATCCTGCCGTTTCACCGGCTGGTCGTCCGCGCCCTGTTGCGGCAAGTTGCGGCCTGAGCCGGACGCATCTCCCGTCCGGATGGACGCCTTGTTCCGCCCGTGCTTTGTTCCCAGCGACGAATAAACGTTCTGGGGGATTCATGCCGCTGTCCGTCGATCTCTTTTTTTCCTTCCGCAGTCCCTACAGCTATCTCGCGCTTTCGAAGACGCGCAAGATGGTCGCCGACTATGATGTGACCGTGAACCTGCGCCCGGTCTATCCGCTCGCGGTGCGCGTGCCCGGCTTTTTCAAGCGCGCCAATCCGCAATTCGCGCGCTATGTCGTGCTCGATTCCAGCCGCGTCGCGAAATTCGAAAACATCCCGTTCCGCTTTCCCCGCCCGGATCCGATCGTGCAGGACATGGCGACGCTCGAAGTCGCCGAGCACCAGCCCTACATCCACCGGCTGACGCGGTTAGGGGCCGCCGCGCAGATCGAAGGCCGCTCGCTGGCCTTTGTCGATGCCATCAGCCGCGTGCTGTGGGACGGCTCGGTCAAGGGCTGGAACGAGGGCGATCATCTCGCCCGCGCCGCTGATGCCGCAGGCTTCGACCTGCCCGCGATGGACGAAGCCGTCGCGGCCGACCCCGATCGGTATGAAGCCGTCATTGCCGACAACGAGAAGGCCCATGCGGCCTCCGGCCATTGGGGCGTGCCGACCTTCGTGTTCGAGAACGAGCCGTTCTTCGGCCAGGACCGCATCGACCTGCTGATCTGGCGCATGGAAAGCAGGGGTCTGACCCGCCGTAGCTGACGTTGACGGCCAGTCCGGGCGGCCGTACCTAGACCATGATGAGGTTTGGACAGATCAAGGTCGGCGCGTAGCGCCGGGTGAGGGGTTATGGTCCCTCGTTAGAGCTGTGCCCCCTCACCCGATTTGCACCGACGACGCTGCGCGTCGCCGAAGCAAATCGACCTCTCCCCGATGGGGAGAGGTGAAGGAAAGCGGACGGATCGATTCGATCAGAATCGGTCCGCGCCAATGTAAAGAGAACGAACGAGGCAACGCCATGGCCCATGAAACCGCAACGCTTGCCGCCTATGTCGCGGACCTGAAATTCGACGATATCCCGCAGGAGGTGCTGGCGCGCGCCAAGGTGCTGACGCTGGATTTCCTCGGCAGCGCCATCCGCGCGCGGCGCGATGCGGAATCCACGGCCTCGCTGTTGAAGATGCTGGAGGCGCTGGCGCTCGACGGCTCCGGGGAATCCACCGTGTTCGGCGACAGCAGGACCTGGACGCCGGCGGTGGCGGCGCTGCTCAACGGCGCGCTCGGCCATTCCCTGGATTTCGACGACACGCACGCGGATTCCTCGCTGCATCCGAGCGCGCCGGTGGTGCCGGCCGCGTTCGCGGTCGGCGAAATGGTCGGTGCGTCCGGCCGCGACGTGCTGACCGCGATCGTGGCGGGCTATGAGGTGTGCTGCCGGCTCGGCAACGCGCTCGACCCCACCTCGCATTATGCGCGCGGCTTTCATCCCACCGCCACCGCCGGCACCTATGGCGCGGCGGCCGCGGCGGCGAAACTGTTCGGACTGTCGAAGCAGCAGATCATCGCCGCCTTCGGCGTCTCCGGCAGCCAGGCGGCGGGCTCGCTGCAATTTTTGGTCAACGGCGCCTGGAACAAGCGCTACCAGGTCGGCGCTGCGGCGATGAACGGCGTGATCGCCGCGACCTTGGCGCGCAACGATTTCGTCGGCGCGACCGAATCGGTCGAAGGCAAGCATGGGCTATTGGTCGGCTACAGCGACAATCCGCATCCGGACAAGGCGGTCGCCGGCCTCGGCAGGATCTACGAGACCATGAAAATCGGGGTCAAACCCTATCCGAGCTGCCGCTACACCCATGCCGCGCTCGATGCGCTGATCGCGATGCGCCGGGAGCACAATCTCACTCCGGACCAGATCAAGCGGGTCGAGATCGGGCTGCACCGCAACGGCATCACGCTGACCGGCGACGCCGCCACCA
>JBAUUA010000887.1:0-1727 GCA_049582465.1 Bradyrhizobium sp.
GCACCCGGTCGACCAACGCCGCGACGCTCTTGACGTTGTGGTCGACCAGCAGCACCGCGCGGCCTTCATCGCGAAAACTGCGGATCAGTTCGGAGAAGGTGCCGACTTCGGCCAGCGTCAGCCCCGCGAAGGGCTCGTCGACCAGCACCACCTTGGGATCCCGCGCGATCGCTTTTGCCAGTTCGAGCCGCCGCAGATCCGCGAACGGCAGCGTCGGCGGCCGCCGGTCCATCACCGCGCCGAGGCCGACGCGGTTGGCGATCCACTTCGCGCGCTCGGTCAGCGCCTTGTCCGCAAACAGCATGAACAGGCTGTCGGGCAACAGCGCGACCATGATGTTCTCCAGCACGGTCTGCCGGTTCAGCGGCCGCGAGTGCTGGAACACCATGCCGAAGCCCTTGCGCGCGATCTTGTGCGGCGGCAGGCCGGCGACATTCTCGCCCCGGAAGATGACCTCGCCCGCGGTCGGGCGCTCGATGCCCATGATCGACTTCATCGCGGTCGATTTGCCGGAACCGTTCGGGCCGATCAGGCCGAAGATTTCTCCCGCGCGCAGGTCGAGGCTGAGGTTCTTCACCGCGGTCAGGCCGCCGAAGCGTTTGGTCAGGCCGCGGACTTCGAGAACGGGCGGATTGTTGCTGGTCGCATCCATCACGAGCGCGCCTCACGCGACAGGGCCGCTCCGAGGAAACCGCCGGGGAAGAACAAAACGACGAGCAGCGCGACCGCCGAGACGATGAAGGTCGCCAATTCGCCGGTAGGCCGCAGGAACTCGCCCGCAACGATCAGGAAGACCGCGCCCAGCGCCGCGCCCAGCACAGTGCGTCTTCCGCCGAGCACGGCCGCGACAATGACCTGCACGCCGACGGCGATATCAACGACAGTGCCGACCGAGGCGGTGCCGAAATAAAACACCAGCAGCGCACCGGACAGCCCCGAGAAAAATGCGCTGACCACGAACGCCGCGAGCTTGTGCTTGACGATGTTGAAGCCGAGCGCGCCGGCCTGCACCGGATCCTGGCCGCTGGCCTGCAGCACCAGGCCGACCGGCGACTGCGAAAGCCCGTACAGGATGATGGCGCTGACGGTCATGAAGCCGAGCGCGATCCAGTAGTTCGCGCCGGCATTGATGGTGATCACGTCGGGAATGGTGAGACCGATTTCACCGCCGGTAAGATCGGCGAACACGACGATGAAATTCTGCAGTATCAGCACGGCAACCAGCGTCGTCAGTCCGAAATAGGGGCCGCGCACGCGCAAGGCCGGCAGCGCCAGCACGAAGCCGGCCACGACCGAGGCCATCGCGCCGAGGAAAATGCACAGATAGACCGACCAGCCATACGTGTTGTTGAGGATGCCCGCCGTATAGGCGCCGACGCCGATCAGGAAGGTCGGCCCGAAATTCACTTCGCCGGCGAACCCGAACAACAGGTCCCACGCCATCGCGAACACGCCGAAATAATAGGCGACCGTGAGCAGGCCGAGAACGTAGCCGGAGACGTAGAGCGGAAGCGTTGCCGCAACGACGACCACGACGAGCGAGACAAGGAACAGCCGCGATTTGAAGAACTGGGCCATGCTCATCGCCTCCCGAGCAGGCCCTGCGGCCGGATGTACATCACGATGACCAAAAGCAGCAGCGCCGGAATGGTGCGGTAGGCCGGCGAGACCAGATAGGCCGTCAGCGTCTCCAGGTAACCGACCACGAAGGCCGCGATCAGCGAACC
>JBAUUA010000888.1:0-2311 GCA_049582465.1 Bradyrhizobium sp.
ACAAAAAACCCCCGATAGCGCCGTCAGGCACCGATCGAGGGCTACATAGCCACGTGTTGAAGCGGCCGACCGGCCGCCGTGACGATTTCAGCCGCGAGGCCCGAACGCCAACGTTCGAATTACAGCAGTAACGCGATCCTAATGTCAATCATGGCGCAGGATCGAATTATCGGCAGCGATGATGACGTATTGTGCAAACGACCTGGCGTCTCAGAGTTCGTCGATCAAACCAAGGCCTGCCATCACATCCTGCGCGCCGATGATGGTGGTGGCGATCTGGGCCATCGACAATCGCTTCTGCGTCGCCTGCGCGCGGATCAATTCATAGGCCTCGGCCTCGCCGATCTTCTTTAGCGCCACCAGGATTTTCACCGCCTTGTCGACATCGCGGCGTGCCTTCAATGTCTCTTCGAGTTTTTGCACTTTCCCTTCCAGGCGCCGGGTATAACCGTGCAGCGAGCGGGCGAGCACAAGCGAGGAGAGGATGCCGAACGAGCGGATCGGCTTGTTGATGACGCCGTGCGCGTTGCTGTCGAGCAGTCGCCGCAGCACCGTCGGATTCTCGTAGTCGACGATCGCGACGAAGGTCGGCCCGTCGTCGGACGCAGAAGCGACGAAAGCCGGCGTCTCCGCGGTTTCCACCAGATGGAACACCGTGTCGATGTCCTTGGGTAATTCGACCGGCGGTGGCCATATTCCGCGCACGTTGCAGCCAATGCGCTTCAGCTGATCGAGCAGCGCATCGCCTTCAGCGTCGCGCGGGTGCACGACCAGGACGCGCGCGCCGCGCAGCTCTTCAATGAGGCGGCGGATGCCTGGCTTCATGCGACCGATATCTCCTCTCCGATCCAACGCCCGCCGAGAGGCGATACCGCGAGATAGGGATCCGGCTTCACCGCCGCCTTGGCTTCCCAGACCACATCGAATCCGCCGTCGCGCCGAACCCGGCCGATCCGCGGCGTCAACCACGTATGGTTGTTCTCGGGATCGATCTGGATGGTGCCTTCTGGCGCCTCGAACGAAAGGCCGAGCGCCGCCTCGACCAGCCGCTGGGTGTCGAGCGTTCCGGCCCGCTCCAGCGCCAGCGCGAACAGATTCACCTGGGCATAGGCGCCGGCGCTCCACATGCTGATCGGCTTGTCGGCGCCAAAGGCGCGATGAAAGTTTTCCGCAAACCGGCGATTGCTGGAGCCTCGCAACGACCCGAAATGCGTCGCCGCCGTAATGTGTCCCTCGCACAGCGCCGCTCCGATAACTTGCACCTCGCCTTCGGCCATGGTCAAGCTGGCAATCGGCATCGATGCCGGATCGAGCCCGGCCTCGCGGTAGAGCCGATAAAACATCTGCGCGGAGCGTCCGACAATGGTCGAGAACACCACATCCGGCGCCAACTCCTTGGCCCGCACTACGATCTCGCGCAGGCGCTGCTCCGACGCCGCCATGGGAACGTAGACTTCATCGACGATTTTGCCGCCGTAGGATTCGACGAGATCGCGCATGATGCGGTTCGATTCACGCGGATAGATGTAGTCCGAGCCAGCCATGAGCACCCGACGCCCATGGTTACGGACGAGATATTCGGCGAGCGGAAAGCTGTTCTGATTTGGCGACGCCCCGGTATAGATCACGTTGGGCGAATATTCGAAGCCCTCATAGAGCGACGGATACCACAACAGTCCGTTGCGGCGTTCGATCGCCGGCAGCACCGCCTTGCGTTGCGCCGACGAGCTGCACCCGAAGATCACGGAAATGCCGTCATCGGTCAAAAGACGATCGGCCAGACGGCGATAGGTCTCCGGGTCCGATTCAGGATCGTAGGCGACTACTTCGATCTCGCGCCCGAGCACTCCGCCGGCCTGATTGATTTCCTGGATCGCCAGGGCCGTTCCTAGGAAGTGCTCGGTCTCGGTAACGGCCGTCAGCCCAGTCCGGGAGAACAGGACACCTACCCTCCACGTGTCCGACAGAGATGCAGTACTGCTGACCATGGTCACGCCCTTCGCGGAAAACCCCAGAATGTCCAACCGTTAGCAATCCCGGCGCGATGAGTCACTATTGAGAAGCTGGTGCGGCGCGCACTATCGCAAGTTCGTACCTCTGGGAGTTCGGAGTATCGTCGTCAACCAGGCCCTACGTTACCATCTTGGCGGATGGCCGTTTTGCGCGGCGAGTTCAACCGATCGCTGCAACACATTCTGCGAATTTCTCAGCTGGCGTCTGATAGAGCAAGGTCTTTCTCAGCCTTTCATTGAGCTGCCTTGCGATGGCACTAAGCTTGGCTTGGCTGTGCAAGGACAGATCGGTGCCACGC
>JBAUUA010000889.1:0-13656 GCA_049582465.1 Bradyrhizobium sp.
GAGGAGTTTCTCCGTTCCTACATGCGCCGCAAGTTCGGGTCTTCGAAAACGACGCTGATGGAAGACGTGCCGAACGCCGCTCGCCTTGCGCTCGAATGTATCGGAAACAGCGACGCGCTCTACCATAACGTCGAGCATACGATGCTGGTCACGCTGGCGGGACACGATATCTTCCGCGGTCTTGCGTTGCGCGGCCAGGTGACCGCGACCGACTACGCGCATATCATCATTGCCTGCCTGTTCCACGACATCGGCTATGTGCGCGGCCTGTTCGAGGAGGACGACGACGACGGTTTCCTGATCGATGCGTCGGGCGGCAAGGTGACCTTGCCGCGCGGCTCGTCGGACGCCGCCCTGATGTCGTACCACGTCGACCGCTCGAAGCTCTACGCGATGCGGCGCGCCGAAGGCGTGGCCGGGCTCGACAAGCAGCGCATCGCCGATGCGATCGAAGGCACAAGGTTTCCGCCTCGCGAGGGCCAGGAATTTGGTGTGGAGGCCTCCATCATCCGGGCGGCGGATTTCATCGGGCAGCTCGGCGATCTCAATTACATCCGCAAATCCAACGCGCTCTACTACGAGTTCGAAGAAGTCGGCATGAACCGCCAGCTCGGCTATGAATCGCCCGCCGACATCGTCAACCGCTATCCGCAATTCTACTGGAACAGCGTCGCCCCCCATATCCAGACCGAGATACAATATCTCAACATGACCTCGAGCGGCCGGCAGTGGATCGCCAGCCTCTACGGCAACGTCTTCCGCGCCGAGCAGGAGATCTCGCTTTCGGGGCCGCAGAGGTAGGCTTGCAGGGGCTGACCGTGGAGCATGAACGCGGCTGCTCCTGGCGCAACGCGATTATTGCGCCCGGGATTTGGCCGCTTGCCGAAGCGCTTCAACAAGCCCCGTCAAATTCCGATCGTCCGGCGTGATGGCCGCTAGCTGTTCGGCATAGCCGAGCGCGGCGGTCAAGTCCCCCGAAAGGCGGCTGAACGAGACCAGCGCCGACAGGATTTCGCGGTCGCCTGGATGGTTCTTCAAGGCCTCCTTCAGCGCCGTCATGGCCTGCTCACGTTGGCCGCCGGAATGCAGCGCGACCGCATAGACATATTGGTAGCGCGCCTGGCCCGGCTCCAGTTCGGCTGCCCGGCGAAATTCGGCGAGCGCCGCGTCAGGCTGCTTGAGGCGCGTCAGCGCGAGGCCGAGGGCGTGGTGCGCAGTCGCCTCGCGCGGAGAAGCCGCAATAGCTATGCGCAGAATATTTTCGCCCTCGCTGTCCCGCCCGAGTTGCCGATAGAGGTCGGCGAGATTGATGGCGGCGGTCGCATATTGCGGGCTGAGCTGCAGCGCCGCCTTGTAGTCAGCCTCAGCCTCGGTGGTCTGTCCGCGCTGTGCGAGAAAGTTTGCCAGCGTGGTGCGGGCTTCCGGCCGCTCGGCGTTGGCCCGTTGCGCGGCGACGAATTCCCTGGCCGCAGCATCAAAGGGCTCGCGGTCGGATTTGGGCTGGCTCGCGGCTGGAACCGCTGCGAGCAGGGAAGCCGCCCTGATCCGCACACCGCGCACGGGATCGGCGAGCAGCGGCGACACAAATGGCCAAACCTGATCGGCCGGAACGTTCTCCAGCATGTCCAGCGCACCGATCCGCACCATCGGATCGGGATCGGCAAGGCCGGCCCGTGCCGCTCCGATATTGCCGGGTGAGACATAAGAGGCGAGTTCGCTAAGCGCACTCGCGCGCGCGACGGCGGGCGCATTGCCATCCGCGGCAACGGCGGCAAGAAGCCGGGCGGCGTCGGCCGCGTCGGTGCGCGCCGCATGGAACGCCGCCGCATAGTTCTGAAAACCCTCGCGCCTGGGGCCGAACCAGTCTTCGACGGCGGCAGCGGCCCATTGCGCGGGCTTGTCGCTGTGGCAATTGTTACACGCGTTCGGGGTTCCGAGTTTTGCCGAGAGATCGGGCCGCGGGACGCGAAACGAGTGATCGTGCCTGATATCGACGATCATATAGGTGCGGGCCAGCATGTGGCACGACATGCATGTTGGTGGCGGATCGGCGCTTGCGTGATGACGATGCCCCGCATCGGCGTATTTGCGGGAAGCATGGCACTGCAGGCAGACACCGTCGCCGGAGAACCGAAGTTTTGAGCGGTGCGGCTCGTGGCAATCGCTACAGGTGACGCCGGCGGCAAACATCTTGCTCTGCTTGAACGGCGTATAATTGTACGGCTCTTCTACGTCGCGGATCTGGCCGTCCGCATAATAGGTGTTGCGCGCGAGCGGCTCGACCACATGCGTCTGCGACAGCGACCGGCCGGGCACCCAATCTTCGTTGAAACCGGCGCGGCGCGCGTGGCACAGCCCGCAGGTCTCGACCTCCTTGCGAAGCGCGGCCGGCGTGGCCGTGCGCCGGGCTGTCCCGGTCTGCGGATCGATCGGCCAGGCTACGTCGTGACGTTCGTCGAAGCGGACCAGCAATCCCTTGCTCGGATCCTCGCGCTTGCCGAATGGCCACCAGCTGCGTTGATCGCGCGCCCAGGCGGCATGAGCCGAGCCCTGGCCATGGCAGGTCTCGCACCCCACGCTGATTTCCGCCCAACTGGTCGCGAAGCGATCGGCTTTGGCATCGTAGTTCTTCCGCAGGCCGGTGGAGTGGCACTCCGCGCACATGAAATTCCAGTTCTGGTTCAGCTTGGTCCAGTGCAGCACATCGTCGTGCTTGATCTCCTCGTCGGGATAGACATGAAACCAGCGCTGGCCGCCCACATCCTTCGGCCGGCTGTCCCAGGAAAGCGCCAGCACCTGCAGCCGGCCGTCCGGGAATTCGACGAGGTATTGCTGCAGCGGGTCGACGCCAAAGGTGTATTTCACCTCGAACACCCCGAGCTTGCCGTCGGGACCGTCGGTCTCGACCATGAATTTCCCGTCCTTGCGGAAGAAGCGGGAATGCACGCCGTAGTAATCAAAGCTGGCGTCATTGAAATCGCCGAGCACGGTCTTGTCCGTCGCATGCGCCATCGCGGCCTTGTGCTGCGATGCGCCCCACAATTTGGCTTCGGCCTGGTGACAGCCGGCGCAGGTCTCGCTGCCGACGAAGGTCGCGGCGGAGGAATCTCGCGGTTTGACCTCGCCGCGGGTACGAATCTGAAAGCCAAAGCCGGCGGCGACGATCACCGCGGCGACCGCCGCCGCGATCCAGATTCGGCGTCGCGGGAAGCCGGATGCGGATCGGGCAGGGAGAGATGCACCCTGCGAGGGCTCTTCGGTTGGCCGCTTCCGCGACCCCTCCGTGCCGCCGGATTTCCGACGCTTGCGCACCAACGTCAGCCCCTCGGTGCCGAGATCGCGAGAAACCGCGATCAAACCATCATGGCTTCCGGCGCGGCATTTAACGCCGCATGCGCGACAGCCGCCACAAGATTTCTGGAGCCTCGGTTCCTGATTGAATCAGAACCGAGGCCAGCCGCCGCGCTCAAGGCGAACGTTTCGGTCCCGGTTTGTCTCATCCTCTTTAGCGGCAGACATACACCCCGTTCACCCGAACGCGGACACAGGCAGGCGCCACCACCACCGCGCCACCGACGGCCGCTCCCCCGACCACGGCTCGCCGCGTCGTGCGACGCGCGACGCCGGCGACACTCCCCGGAGTAGCCGGACGTCCGACACGCGCTTGCGCATGATCGATGGACAATGAGAGGCCATCGCTCGACGACCAATCAATCGTACCGGCGACGCCGAGTGCAACAACGGCGGTAGCTAGAAACAATCGCTTCAGGCTGATCTGTGTCATCGTGTTCTCCCTTTCTTCGCACCGAGTCTTGTTTTCCGGTTTGCGAAGCGCATCGTTGATATGCATCAACGTTGCACAGCACTTCAGCTCATTCACTCGCTTGAAAACCGTCAGTGACGCTGACGCTGTCACGAATTGGGCAGCCGTGTCGCGATCGGTGCTGTGCAATATTGACCACGCCTCCGGAGCGCGCGCCCTTAGAGTTGCGGCAATCGTCATGCGCGCTTGACCTGAATCAATGGCAGGCGCCCGTCGTTAGCAGCAACATCCTTCTTATTTTGCGCGGCGCGACGAATCGTCAGCAAGCCTCCAACGTCGCGCGCATCTGCTGTGTTCGATTGTATCGGGAGAGCTTCATCATGAAATCGCATCAAACGATTGTGGCCGCGTTGAGCATGTCGTTGCTGGTTTCGGTTTCGGCGCACGCTCAGCAGATCAACGGCGTGCCGGGGTCCCCGAGCGCCACCACGACCATCACCGGCGAGCAGCTTCCAGCGCCGCCGGAAAAATTCGGCGGCAAGATCGAACGCGAAGCGACGAAGTCGAAACCCTATTGGCCGGCGCGCATCGTGCCGCCCAAAGGCGCGCCGAATGTGCTCTTGATCATCACCGACGATTCCGGATTTGGCGTGCCCTCGACGTTCGGCGGCGTCATTCCGACGCCGGCGCTCGACCGGATCGCGCGCGACGGTCTGCGCTACAC
Organism: Bradyrhizobium sp.; assembly: GCA_049582465.1. Classification (GTDB taxonomy): domain Bacteria; phylum Pseudomonadota; class Alphaproteobacteria; order Rhizobiales; family Xanthobacteraceae; genus Bradyrhizobium. The sequence continues at coordinate 4,488 of JBAUUA010000889.1, forward strand.
CAACTTCCATTCGACGGCGTTGTGTTCGCCGACCCGCGCGGCGCTGCTCACCGGCCGCAATCATCACTCGGTCGGCTACGGCGTAGTTGCCGAGCAGGCCACCGGCTATCCCGGCTACGACAGTATCATCACCAAGGACAAGGCCACGATCGGCCGCATCCTGCAGGACAATGGCTACCACACCGCCTGGTTCGGAAAGAACCACAACACCCCCGAATATCAGGCGAGCCAAGCCGGACCGTTTGACCAGTGGCCGACCGGGATGGGCTTTGAATATTTCTACGGCTTCATGGGCGGCGACACCAACCAGTGGGAGCCGGGCAATCTCATCCAGAACACCACGCCGATCTATCCCTATGTCGGAAAGCCCGGCTGGAACCTGATGACGGCGATGGCGGACGAAGCGATCGACTACATGAATCGCATCAACACGCTGTCGCCCGATCAGCCCTTCCTGATCAAGTTCGCGCCGGGCGCCACCCACGCGCCGCATCACCCGACGCCGGAGTGGATCAAGAAAATCAGCGACATGCATTTGTTCGACGATGGCTGGAACAAGCTGAGGGACACAATCTTCGCCAACCAGAAGAAACTCGGCGTCATTCCGCAAAATGCCAAGCTGACGCCATGGCCCAAGGACCTCATCAAGGAATGGGACCAGCTCAACGCCGACGAAAAAAAGCTGTTCATCCGGCAGGCTGACGTCTTCGCGGCTTTCGTCGCTTACTGCGATGACGAGATCGGTCGCGTCATTCAGGCGGTCGACGATCTCGGCAAGCTCGACAACACGTTGATCATCTATATCAACGGTGACAATGGCACGAGCGCCGAGGGCCAGCCGAACGGCACGCCGAACGAAGTTGCGATGTTCAATCAGGCCAATCCGTCGGTCGAGGAACAGCTCAAATATTTCTACGACGTCTGGGGTACCGACCGCACCTACGGCCACATGTCGATCGGCTGGGCCTGGGCGTTCGATACACCGTTCTCCTGGACCAAGCAGATCGTGTCGCATTTCGGCGGCACCCGGCAGGGCATGGCGATCTCGTGGCCAAAGGTGATCACGGACAAAGGCGGGATTCGCAACCAGTTCCACCATGTCATCGATATCGCGCCGACCATCCTCGAGGCGGCGCATATCCAGCAGCCGAAGATCGTCGACGGAATCAAGCTGAGTCCGATCGAGGGCGTCAGCATGATGTACACTTTCGACAAGAAGAACGCTAACGCGCCCTCGGTACACACGACGCAGTACTTCGAGATGTTTGCCGATCGCGCGATCTATAACGATGGCTGGATCGCCAGCACCAAGGTGCTGCGGCCGCCATGGGTTACCGCAGGCATCAAGCTGCCAAGCCCGCTCGATTATCCCTGGGAGCTTTACGATCTCCGGAACGACTGGACTCAGTACGACGATGTTGCGGCCAAGAACCCTGCCAAGCTAAAGGAGATGCAGGATCTGTTCTGGAAGGAAGCGCAGAAGTATCAGGTGCTGCCGCTCGATGCGTCAGTGGCGGGGCGGTTGGTAATTCCGCGGCCAAGCCTCAGCGCCGGCCGCACTTCCTTCGCCTGGACGCGGCCGATGACCGGCACGCCGAACGGCGACGCGCCGAGCGTGCTCAACACCTCCTACAATTTCACGGCCGATGTCGAGATCCCGCAGGGCGGCGCCGAGGGCATGCTGATCACGCAAGGCGGACGGTTCGGCGGCTACGGCTTTTACGTGCTGAAGAACAAGCCCGTATTCCTCTGGAACCTGGTCGACCTCAAGCGCGTGCGCTGGGAGGGACCGGAGCTGACACCCGGGAAGCACCAGATCGAGTTCGATTTCAAATATGACGGTCTCGGCGCGGCAACCATGGTGTTCGGCGATTATAGCGGTATCGGAGCCGGCGGCACCGGCGTGCTGAAGGTCGACGGCAATGCGGTCGCGACCGAAAAAATGGAGCATACACTGCCCTTCATCCTGCAGTGGGACGAGTCGCTCGATATCGGGTCGGACACCGGCACGCCGGTCGACGACAACGACTACTCAACGCCGTTCACCTTCACCGGCAAGCTGAACAAGATCGCGCTGAATATCGATCGCCCGAAACTGAGTCCGCAGGACATCAAGCGTCTCGAAGCCGCGGCACGGGCCGCCGGCGACGGACCGTCCGGTGATGTTGACAAGGCTGCGACGGAGGGCGCCGCGGCCGCACCGGCGGTCTCGGGCGATGTCGGCCTGGGCCCGCTGCAGAAGGTCGAGCTGCGGCTCGACAAGCGCGAGGGCTGCCGCAAGCAGGCCGAAGCGCAGGGCCTCGGGCTGCTCGACCGGATTCAGTTCGTCCGCAAGTGCATGCAGTGACACTGGAAGGACTTGTCGTGCTGGCTTGGTCGCAATCGATGTAGGCGACAACGAAGCGAGCGGGGAATTTCCCATGACGGGCAAGGACAAGGGACCTACCTTGTCGAAGCCCTCCCGCCGTCGTGCGAACTAGGAGTCGCATCCTGGTGACAGGTTCAATGCCCACAACAATCCCGCAAAGCCCTCAGGGCGTCGACATGGCCTGAGGTCGATGATTGCCTTCGAAGGCTCGGCATTCTTGCTCTTCTTTATTTCCCGCACCTTCTTTGCTTCCTGCACCTTCTTTGGTTGCGAGCTCTTGATCTGTTGGTCCTGTGAGTTGTTTGTGACCTTGATCGGATTTGGGTCATGCCGTTGGTGGCTGGCAACCTTCGCCACTACCAGAGGCCGCGGTAATGAGGGCCCCGGCGTTGCGTTCGCAAGCCGCATGACCTGCTCAACCGGGCGGGTCATCTCCCTCATGTAGGGGATTTCAAGCTTGTCCGCCTTCGTCAGGGTGTCCTGCGGAACGTCCGGGCGAGCTATTGTTTGTTCCGGCAAGGGTTCGATGTCCGGAGGACGCGACGCTGCCGTCCCGGCCTTGATCGCTATTGCCGCAAACAGGACCAGACAAACAATTGGGAGCCTCACAACCCTCATGGTCAATCCTTCAAACCGAGCGCTCGGTCATGGCAAGCTCGGGATGGATTCAGGCTCTAAAAGGGCAGGCTCTGGAATCGCTGGAAGTTCTTTGTCGTACGGTTAACGCAGCCCCGTGCAATCAGGATGCTGCAGAAGGCCTAGCCTTGTTGGCGTTGCGTTGCCATCGGCTCCGTCTGCATCGACTGCTGAAGTGGCCGCTTCTGCAGCCGCCAGGAATTCTGAGCGCGTTCGAGCTCGTGCCAGCGCTCGGCTTGCGCAATCCATTTGCCCCTGTTCCGCGGCTCCAACCTGGCCCGCTCCAGGCAGTACGATTCCATTTTCGAGCAATCATTGCCGCTCATCGCAGGATCCTCCTGAGCGCAGTCTATTTCTTTCCTTTGCGTCAGAGTCATTATGATTATGTGGCAGAACGATTCTTAAAATCGGTTCCAAAAAACGCGGCCTCGGATCCCGATGAGTTCCCGAGTCATGTATTCTGTCCACCAGGATCCGATTAAACTTCTGGAAATCAAGGCATGTGACGGGAAAGCCACATCGAATCGCAATAGCGATGTTCGACATCGACCGCAAAGAACGGACGAGCTGGGGGCTGACCCTGACTACTCAGAGCCGCCTCGGCGGCTCTTTTTGTTGTTAAGCCTGCCAACAGGCCGATATGCCAAGCTGGTCAATCGATTTTTCGAATGATCTCGCCAGCCGGTTGAAGAAAGGCCGCCTACAAATTGCCCGGGCATTTCGGCAACCGTTCGCAAACCATTCGACCGGTCGTGCGGATGCCGGTAACGAATCGAAAATCGTTCATGCGCACATTCCCGTAAGCCAACTGGGGCGAAGGGGAGCGCACATCATGAGCAGGGAAGCAGTTCTGGAAAACGTACGCCGATTTCGCGCGATCGCTTCGTTATACCGACAAACCGCAGCTTTCCGGCCTGGTCAAAGCTGGTCCTTGCTGGGTCAGGCCAGGGAATGGGAGCATCGCGCGTTGACGGAATTGGAGACCTATTTCAAGGGCTCAGGGCTTCCGACCAGCGCGCAGTCGAAGATCGCTGTCGCCGCCTGAGTACTTGCTCGGCGGAAATCGTATCCAGCCTTGCTCCATACGCCTCAAACGATCACGGCCTCCGGCAGGGGAGCTGCCGGAGGCCGCGTAGTACATCGCATCGCGCCTAGGTTCGCGATGTGATGTGGGAGCTCTTTAAAGATTCGTTAGTTGGGCATGACCTTATCCAAAAACCGGTTTCCACTTTTTGGGGCCATGCCCTAGAACGGCAGCAGCACGTCCATCACCTGCTGGCCGTAGCGCGGCTGCTGCACGTCCATGATCTGGCCGCGGCCGCCATAAGCGATGCGGGCCTGCGCGATCTTCGAGGAATCGATGGTGTTGTCGCTCTGGATGTCCTCCGGCCGCACGATGCCGGCGACGATCAGTTCGCGGACTTCGAAATTGACCCGGATCTCCTGCTTGCCCTCGACCACGAGATTGCCGTTCGGCAACAACTGCGTGACCACGGCGGCGACGTTGGTCTGCAGGCTTTCCTGCCGCTGTACCGAGCCCTTGCCGTCGCTGGAGGCGGTCGAATCCGCGGTCAGGATGCGGCCGGGCAGCACCTTTGCCGCGGTGGCGCCCAGTGTCTTGGCGCCGATGAAGTCGGTGATCCCCGAATCCTCCTTGTTGGTGCGGCTGCGCTGGGTCTCGTTGGCGAAGTTGGCCTGATCGGTGATGTTGACGGTGACGGTCAGGAGGTCGCCGATCTGGTGCGCGCGCTGGTCCTTGAAGAACGAGCGCGAGCCGTTGCGCCACAGCGAATTGGCGTTGTAGGACACCGCTTCCGGTTTCGGCATCGGCATCTGCACCGGCTTGTAGCCGGGCTGCGTCGTCGGGTTTTCGATCGCCGCGAGCTTCGGCTGCTCGCCGATCTGCGACAGCCGGTCGATCGACGAGCATCCGCTGGCGACGGACAGCACCATCAGCGATGCGCCGGTAACAAGGAAACGTCTGCAACTGGACCTGTACATGAACCTTACTCGGCTTTTGGAGCGGCGGGCGAAGTGGTGGCGGCAACCGCAACCGGTGCGGTGGTGGGCGAGATCGACGAGGTCTGGTCCGGCGAGGCGGCGGGGGCAAGAAAGCGGGGCGATGCGATGGATATCGCGACCTGGCCGCGGCCGACCACGGTGCCGACCACCGTGCGTTTCGATTGCAGATTGAGGACGTTGACGACGTCGCCCTCGGTGCCGTTCTCCAGCGCCTTGCCGCTGGCGGTGAGATACAGCCCGGTGGATTGATAGATCAGGGTGACGCTCTGGTCGCGCACCACCAGATCGGGCTTGGCGAGATCGGCGGTCCGCAGCGCCTGGCCGGCGCGCAGCTGCTTGCGCATCTGCATGCCGATCGCGCGGTCGCGAACGGCCGCGTCACTGCCCACGGCGGCTTTCGGCCGCCGCTCGGTCACCACGTCGGAGGATTTCAGCACTTCGTTGCGCTCGACGTCGCGCGCCAGCACCGCGGCTTCCACGGTTTCGACCGCGGTGCCGGTAAAGCGCAGTTTCGTCGGCGGCGTGCCGGCATCGTTGCCGATCTCGAAACTGACGTCGAAGCGGCCGCTGCGCTGGTCGACGCGGGCCGAGACCGGCTGCATCGGGCCGGTGTTCGAGACGTCCAGCTTCATATCCCCGACGTCCCGGTCGAAGGTCAGGCTGAGGTTGGCGGCGGCGCCGAGGCCGTTGCGGTGCTCCAGCGCGCGGGCGACCTGAAGTTCGATCTCCTTGCCGTCCAGCGTGCGCGCCGCGCGCGTCACCGAAATCACCTTGATGTCCCTGGTATCGACGCCGATCACCTGATGCGCCCGCAAGGCGTTGAGCACCTGCTCGGTCGGCAGCGAGCCGGTGGTGCCGAGATCGGGCGCGCGATAGATCGCGATCTGCGCCGCCGGGCCCGCATTGTCGATGACGTCGCCGATCCGCACCACGTCGCTGGTGACGGTGACGTCGGCGCGAAGCGCCGGCGTCAGGATAACGTCGTCGGCCTGGGCCAGCGCGGGTGCGACGGCGGCGGCGAGCAGGGCGGCAGCGGCGAAGAGGGTGCGTATCGTCATCATAAGCTCCCTCAGCGGAACAGCGCGGAAGTGGTTTGCATCATCTGGTCGGCGGCGCTGACCACCTTGGCGTTCATTTCGTAGGCGCGCTGGGCGGCGATCAGATCGGACATTTCCGAAACCACGTCGACATTGGCCTGCTCGAGGCTGCCTTGCGTGAGGCTGCCATAGCCCTCGGCGGTGGCGAGGCCGTCCTGCGGCGGGCCGGACGACGGGGTGTCGGTGAACAGGTTGTTTCCGACCGGCTGCAGGCCGGCCTTGTTGATGAAGCGCGTCAGGCCGATCTGGCCGATGATGGTCGACGTCGTCGAGCCCGGCAGCGTCACCGAGACCTGGCCCTGGGCGTTGACCGTGAGGCCGGACGCATTCTGCGGGATCGTGATCGCGGGCTGCACCAGATTGCCCTGAGCGTTGACGATGCGGCCCTGGTTGTCCATCTGGAAGGTGCCGTCGCGGGTGTATTGATAGGTGCCGTCCGGCATCTGGATCTTGAAGAATCCCTCGCCGGTGATGGCGATATCGAGATCGTTGCCGGTCTGGGACAGCGTTCCCTGTGTCATCGATCGCGGCGTGCCGACGGTCTTGACGCCGCCGCCGATATCGATGCCGACCGGCAGGATGGTGCCCTGGTCGGACGCCTGCGCGCCGACCCGGCGGATGTGCTCGTAGATCAGGTCCTGGAACGCGGCGGTCTGCTTCTTGTAGCCGGTGGTGCGCAGGTTCGCGATGTTGTTGGAAATGACCTGGACGTTGAGTTCCTGGGCCGCCATTCCCGTCGCCGCGGTATGAAGAGCTTGCATGGGTCGTCTCCTGAATGGCGGTTACGCGGGAACGTCGGCGAGCTGCTGGATCGCGGTCTTGTGCAGGTCGCTCTGCTGCTGGAGCAGCGTCGCGATCTGGGTGTAGGCACGCGTCACCTCGATCATGCGGCTCATCTCCGCGACCGAGTTGACGTTGGACTTCTCGATGAAGCCCTGGCGGATCTGGGATTTGACGTCGGGCTGCGCCGCGCCGCCTTCGCCGGCGGAATAGAGGTTCGAGCCTTCCTTCAGGAGCCGCTGCGCGTTGGCGAAGCTGACGAGGCGGAGCTTGCCGCGGATGGCATCGGTCCTGCCGTTGCCCTCCAGCACGGTGATGGTGCCGTCGGGCGAAACGTTGATGTCGTGGTCGGTCGGCTGAAACACGATCGGCCCGCTCCCGCCGAGCACGGTATCGCCGGCGACCGTCACGAGCTGGCCCTGACTATTGAGCTGCAGGCCGCCGTCGCGGGTGTAGCGCTCGCCGCCGGCGGTCTGCACCACGAGGTAGGCGTCGCCGTCGATCGCGAGATCCAGCGGATTGTTGGTCGGCTGCACCGCGCCCTGCGTGAGGTCGCGATAGGTGCCGCTGTCGTGGACGTAGCTGATGGCGCGGTCGGAGCCGACGAAATTGTCTTCGTGCGCGCCGGTCTTCAGGTATTCCTGAAACAGCGACGCATCGGTCTTGAAACCGTTGGTGTTGACGTTCGCGAGGTTGTTGGCGACGACATCCATCTGCCGTTCCAGGACCATCTGCCGCGAAAGTCCGATGAGAAGCGCATTCTCCATCGGTGGTGCTCCCCTCTGATGAACCGCTGGTCTGCTCTCCCAAGCATCGCCTCGCGGGCCGTTCGAACCAGGGCTCTCCCAAGCCGCGGTTCGCATTCAGTACAGCGAAAGCCGTGCCAAGTCGTAAAATGCCGATTTTATAAGGAGTTAGCTGTTTCGCCGGGGCCCTTTACGGGCGGCAGAAAGGTCTTGTTGACCATGTTTGCCCGGCAACTTTTTCCTACCCGGCGGGCAAAAGAAAGATTCCATTAACCATTGCTACCTTAGCGTCGCCACAGGAGAGCGCGTGTGCGCTGGGGGCATTTGTATCGCGTCATGGCCTGCATCGCGGCATCGAGTTCATTTTTCTAAAAGACCGGACCGGGCTGAGCGATGGCAGACAATGAACTGGCAGAAGGCGCGGCGGACGGCACCGAAGCCGCACCGGCTCCCAAGGGCAAACTCAAGCTGATCATCGCGGGCGCGGGCCTGCTCGTCGTCCTCGGCGGCGTCGGGGCCTGGCTGCTGTTCTTCCACCACAGCGGCGAGGAGACGCACGCCGAGGCGCCGCCGCCGAAGCCGCCGTCCTTCGTCGACGTGCCGGACCTTCTGGTCAACCTGGTCGGCGCCCCCGGCGAGCGCGTGCAATATCTCAAGGTCAAGCTCGTGCTCGAGGTCAAGGAAGAGAAGCAGGTCGAGGCGATCAAGCCGTCGATGCCGCGCGTCACCGACATCTTCCAGAGCTACTTGCGCGAATTGCGCCCGACCGATCTCAACGGCTCGGCGGGGCTGTTCCGGCTCAAGGAAGAACTGACCAAGCGCGTCAATGTCGCGCTGGCGCCGAGCCAGGTCAGCGCCGTTCTGTTCAAGGAAGTCGTCGTTCAATGACGGGACGGATCTGACAACATGGCGGGCAACGATCCAGTCGACCAGGATGCAATTGCAGCCCAATGGGAAGCCTCGCTCGATTCGGAGGATCCCGCGGAGGCCGCGGAAGCGGCTGCGGCCAATGAACTCTCCGAAACCATGGCGCTGCAATGGGCCGCCATGGTCGAGGACGGCAGCCGCGATTTCGGCGGCGGCAAGAACGGCGGCGAGCGGGTCCTTTCCCAGGAGGAAATCGACAATCTGCTCGGCTTCTCCGCCGGAGAGGTCAATCTCGACGACCATTCCGGCATCCGCGCCATCATCGATTCGGCGATGGTGTCCTACGAGCGTCTGCCGATGCTCGAAATCGTCTTCGACCGCCTGGTGCGGCTGATGACGACCTCGTTGCGCAATTTCACTTCCGACAACGTCGAAGTCTCGCTCGACCGCATCACCTCGGTGCGGTTCGGCGACTACATGAATTCCATCCCGCTGCCGGCCGTGCTTTCGGTGTTCAAGGCCGAGGAATGGGAGAATTTCGGCCTCGCCACGGTGGATTCCAGCCTGATCTATTCGATGATCGACGTGCTGCTCGGCGGCCGCCGCGGCCAGACCTCGCTGCGCATCGAAGGCCGGCCCTACACCACGATCGA
>JBAUUA010000890.1:0-7313 GCA_049582465.1 Bradyrhizobium sp.
CTTCGCCGGGTTCCTCGCCCCACACTGGGCAGTTGACTGGGCGCTGGATCCGTCGGGACACCAGCTGTTGGCCATGGTGGTAGGGGGCATCGCCGGTTTCGTCGCCATCATTGGGCTCACCATCCTGCTACACCGGCGACTTTCCGATCCGCGCATCAGGCTCAACAGCCGAAAATGGGACATTGCAGTTGCGATCATGCTGTGGCTTCAGCTCGCGCTTGGTCTTCTCACGGTGCCGCTTTCAGCTTTCCACATGGACGGCGCGTTGTTCGAAACGCTTTCGAGTTATGTTAAAGGCATCGTGACGCTCGACGGGGGCTCCGCCGCACTCATGACCGATGTTCCGTTGACCTACAAGCTCCATATTCTACTCGGATTCACGATCTTCCTCGTTTCGCCGTTTACACGTATGGTCCACATTTGGAGCGGCGCCGGCGCGCTTGCCTATCTGTTCCGGCCCTACCAGATCGTGCGCACTCCGGAAACGCGGGCGAAGGAGCCCGTCCGCTCGTGAATGTCACCGTCAACGGTATCGCAGTCGACGAGCGCTCGTGGCCGAGCCCGGAGCTCGCAGCCGTACGGGAGCTGCTGCGCCAGCGCGCGGTCACGCGCGAGCTGTTGTCATCGGAGACGACTGACGGTGCCGAAATCGACAACGCTGTGGAGCGCCTGCTTGCGCAGGAAGTGCGAGTCCCGACGCCAACCGAGAAGGAATGCCGGCGCTATTACGAGACTCATTTGAAAGAGTTCCAGAGCGGCGACCTCGTCCATGCGCGGCATATTCTGTTCCAGGTGACGCATTCGGTGTCGGTTCCCGAGATCCGGGCCCGCGCCGAACGTACGCTGACGGAGGTGTTGAACGAGCCCGAAAGGTTCGGTGCTCTCGCGCACGAACTTTCTAATTGCCCGTCGGGTCAGCAGGACGGCAATCTCGGCCAGATCGGTCGTGGCGAAACGGTGCCGGAGTTCGAGCGGGCTCTCTTTCGGTTGGCGCCGATTGGGATTCTCCGAGAGGTCATCAAGACGCGCTACGGTTTTCACCTCGTAGCAGTCGACCAGCGCATTCCGGGCGAGACACTGCCGTTCGAGACGGTGCGTGAACGGATCGTCGAATTGCTCAAGGCAAGCGTCGAAGAGCGAGCGCTGCGCCAGTATGTTTCAATTCTGGCCGGACAGGCGGAACTCTCCGGGATTGATTTGCACATCGCGGACAGCCCGCTGGTACAATGACACTACGCCCGGTATTAGGTCGGGCTGTCCGAGACAATCGAGAGGAGCCGGCGATCGGTGAAATAGTGCAGAAGCGGAGGAGCCTGGCACCCGATCACGACCGTCGGGCAGATCAGCAGCAAAAAATGATCGTGTCGTGCGCCAAATATAGAGACGAGCGATGGAGCGGCTGCGGGCGCTTCATCGGACGTGGTTCATGGACTTCGATCTCGCTGGAAACCGCACAGAGCCGTTGCCATCCGCTCGGTGAGGTCCACGGTGTAACAGTTAAGGGAAAATCGCATAGTCTAATTGAGACATTCTCGTCGGTGTCAGGCCCTGATCGGCGCGCGGCAGGCCAGCGCAAGACCTCCAAAAAGTGGGAATCGGTTTTCGGAAGAGACATGCGCAGCAAAATAGCGCGTTGGCCGTTCACGCATAGACCGCGCGGTAGCGTCGCCGCCCGACCAGCACACCGACTATCAGCAGGTTGAGAATATTGGCGCCGACGCCGGCGGCGAATGCGGGCGCATAATATCCGAGATGGTCGTAGAGCAGGCCGGCGACCCAGCTGCCGGCGGCCATGCCTGACCCGCTGAACAGCAACAGCGTCGGGATGCGCCAGGAGGCTTCCGACGCCGGAAACAGTTCGCGCACCGCCAAGACATAAGCCGGGATTATGCCGGAAAAGCCGAGCCCGAAGGCGGCAGAAACCGTGAACAGGCCGGCTTCATTCTGTGTGAACAGAAAGGCCGTCATGGATGCGGCCTGCAAGGCTGATCCGATCAGCACGGTGGCGAGACCTCCGATGCGGTCAGAGATCGCACCCCAGATTTGCCGGCTCAGAAACGCGGTACCGAGCAGCACCGACAGCATCAGAGCGCCGATCGACCGGCTGATGCCGAGATCGCTGCAAAAGGCGACCAGATGGCCCTGCGGCATCGCCATCGGAATGCAACATAACACGGCTGCGCTGCACATCACCGCGAACACTGCATTCGGCGGCCAGCCGAGGACACGCGCTTTGCTTGAACCAGCTCCGGACGCCGCCGCATGAATCACTTCGGGCGGGGCGTGAAAATAAATCGCGGCGATCGGCACGATGACAACGATCTCGGCGACCGCATACCACAGCATCGCCTGCCGCCAGCCGAAATTGGCGATCGCTTGCTCAAATACCGGCGGCCACATCGCGCCGGCGAGATAGATGCCGCTCGAGATCAGCGCCAGCGCCGAGCCGCGCCGGCGGTCGAACCAGCGGCTGACATAAATGTACAAGGGAGCATTGATACCGCCGATCCCGATCAAGCCGATGAACAGTCCGTGTCCGATCCACAACGGCCAGGGCGGCCCGAAGGTAGAGATCAAGAGGCCAACGCCGATCATCAACGAACTGAAGATCACCGTCCAGCGCGTGCCGACCCTATCGGCAATTCGGGCCATGATGATGCCGCCGGTTCCGGAGCCGAGCCACGCCAGCGCGCTGGCGAGCGCTGGAACGGAGCGCGACCCGCCAACCTCGTTGGCGATGTCCTTGAGCGCGACCGCGGTGATCCATGGGGCGCCGAACGACATCCCGATTATAAAGAGCGCCGCTGAGGCGACGGCCCAAGAGGTCTTGGTCTCAATAGAACCTGAAGGGGATTGCAACATTTAGGAGGGGGAACCCGTTGGCGAATCTCTTTTACAAGCCGCACAAAATTTCACCACCCCCGTCAACGTGGGGTCTGCCTTACATGCTGCAATGCACCAAAAATGCGCGAACCGTTGTCCTATGAAACCCTCTTCTAGCCGACATTCCCTAGATAAACTCTGGAGTGACATGGACGAGTGCAAACGGCGAGATTCTCCGGGCGCCACAAGCGTGCTGCGCAGTGCACCGCTCTTCCGTTATTCCCGGCGCTTAAAAGGGATCCACTAAATTAACCCTTCTCCTCGTCATTCTGAGTCAGGGCGGTGATGACGCATCCGGCCGACCGATCCAAGCTATGCGGGGGCTGGCTTCAATCGCAATTCGTCGATTTGCCCCGCACCCCCGGAAATGCTCGCGACACCGCGATGTCGGCCATTTGGAAGATGACGTAGTGGAGGTGACGCGCGATCCTGGCGCCAAGCTTGATCAATTTCTCCTTCAGGCTCGTTCGGATTTTCGGTACTCTTTAGACGACACGTTGTTCTGAAACCACTCGGCCGAAAGCCTCCCTGATGCTCGCGGGGTCTTGTTTTGAAGGAACTTGACATGACTTCGTGCAAAAGCAGAGAACGACTCTTTGTGGAGGGAGCGGTTTCGCGGTAAGTTGATGGGCTCCGGTGGGAGTTGCGTTCCCGACAACTCGTTACAGGGACAGAACGGTGCTTGGAGATCTCATCGCCCAGCTTGATCGGCCGGGTGTCGCCGCCGCGCTGCTGGATACACTTGCGCCCGACCTACAGGCGCAGCTGGCAAAGCGTGCCGATGCGGCGTCGATGTCACTAGCGGACTTCTCAGCCGGAGCTGTTCGTGAGTTCGTCGAGCGGGCCGATGATGATCTTTGGTTTCAGCTGCTCACGATCGTTCGCAAGGCGAACGATCCCGGCCTTGTTGCAGTTCAGACCATTCTAGAGTGGGTCCTCACGGAGTCCCCGGCGCAAACCCGAAAACGCGAAAATCCTAAATGAATGGAGAAGACGCTATCAAATGGCGATGATTCCAGTTGTCCCCCGGCTTCGAAACCCATTTTGACGCGGCGTGGTTACGGAGCTTTGCGAACACGCTAAGGAAGCGGTGCGCCGGCGTTGGAAATGATCAGGTTATCAGTATCGACCGGCGCCAGCTCGCTGGCACTGCCATTGCCCAGGAACTCATCAAGCGTAGCCTGGATCCGCTCCTTTGCGAAATCAGGGCCACGGTCGCTCATCCATGTGTGCTGAAACTGGGTGGGGACGATATCGATCCCGTCGGTCTTAGCCTGCTTGGGGTCCGGCAGCACGCCGGGATCGGTTTGGAATTCCGGATCCTTCGAGCGGAACGAGAGGATCTTCATCTTGTCGCTGAGCACGAAGGGCACGCGCAGGTTATCCAGCGTGATAACTTTCGATACCAGCTCCGGGTGCTGCTTGGCGAAATACATGGCGGTGTCGCCGCCGTTCGAGTGCCCGACAAGTGTCAGGTGACCGTAGTCGGCATTCGGCTGCAGTTTTTTCAGCTGCTGGAGCACAAACAGAATGTTGGCTTCGCCCTTTTCATAAACGCCGCGCCGGCCGACATAGGGCTGGCCGACCTTGGTAATCAATGGCGGGTCGGTCGGAAGATCTTGCTGGATACTGGCAACCAAATATCCCCTGGCCGCGAACACGTTGGCCAGGAACGAATATTCGGTGTTCTTGACAGTATTGCCGTTGCTGATGATGGCGACCGGAAGCCTCCAGTAGCCGTCATCCGCCTTTAACTCATAGTCAAGGCGCACGGCAAGATCTACTGCGACGGGTCGCTTTCGTGCAGCGTCGAACAGATTTAGCGTCTCGTGTCGAATGCCCCATTGGCTGACGGCAAAATATACCGCGCCGGTGAAGGCACACACGCACACCAAAACCGCGATTCCTCTCTTCATCGTTTTCATTTCGACCACTTTTCATTCTACAGATGGCGTGGTCGCTACGCTCGTGCGGTCAATGGTATCCGACGCACATCACGTAGTCGCGTAGCAACGATTCTTCGTTCTCGACTTCTTCAAGAAGAAGCTGGAGTGCATCTCGCGCGCTGAGCGTTCCCAACGGCCGGCAGTCCCGATCCGTAACAGGAACGTTCTTTAATCCCATCTCCTTCATTTTCACCCAAACCTCGTTTAGCCCGTCGCCCGGTTGACAAACGACAACATCCCGGCTCATGACCAATGACGCCGCGGTGGTGCAGCTTGCCCCGCAACAGTGGCTGATTTGGTCGACGACATCGGTTTTTGTGATGACGCCAGCCAAGAACCCTTCAGAGCCGCACACAACCACGAGGTCAGTCCCTGCGCGCAGAAGCCTTGCCGCCTCGATCAACGGCGCGTCATCCGCAATCGTCACAAGCTTTGAGCGCGCCGCTGGCATTAATCTTTCGACGAGCATTGCTTTATCTCTCCTGGCTTATTTTCTGCCCCGCGGACCCGCGCAGATATTGTGATCCGATGCGGCCGTCATCCGATTGGGCAGGTTGGGTAGAATCGTTCCACGCTTCCGTTTGCTTGTAGGCCTCTCAACCGCCAAAACTGATCCGTAGTGTGGCTATGATCCCGGCAAGGGCCAGCGCGAAGCAGCCAAGGCGCACTGCTATCAGCACTGCGAATCTAGTCGCAGAGTGGACATAATCCTCGATCACGACCTGCAGCCCAAGGGCGGTGTGATAGAAGAGGGAGACCAAAAGCAGGACCATTAGAACGCTGACGAGCGGCTTTCTCAGCCAAGCGACGAAGGTGGCGTAATCGCTGCCGGAATGCGAGATGATCGAGGCGAGGAACCACAAGGTTAGCGGGACGAGAGCGACGGCCGACACACGCACCATCCACCAGTGCGCTGCCCCTTGTTTCGCAGAGCCGAGGCCCATGGCGCGAGCCATAGGTGAACGCATGTCTCGGTGGTCCACCGCGTTACCCTGCCATCAACGAACTGGCGATCCAAGTCGCCACGGTCAACACTGCGCTCGCTGCCACCACAGTCCACCCCGAAATGTATATTGATCGAAGCTCGAATCCGTAGCCGGTGTCCCAGATCAGATGCCGGACGCCGCCGCAAAGATGCAGGAAAAAAGCGAAAGTGCCGCCGAACAGCAGAATCTGACCGAAACGGCTTGAGATAGCACCTTGGAGGGCGGAATAGATTTGCGGTCCTGCTGCCGCCCCAATCAGCCAGACAACCAGTGCGACGGCACAGATGCTTAGGGCTACACCGGTGATCCGATTGACGATCGACAGAACCGAGGTGAGCTGCGGGCGATATATCTGAATGTTAGGAGAAAGCGGTCTGATCCGCTCGGCCGCGGGATTTGACATCAATAATCTCCACTGTTTCGCGATGATCAACTCAGGCGCTCGATCACCATTTTCTTGATATCGGCAATGGCCTTTCCGGGGTTCAACCCCTTCGGGCACGTCCTGGTACAGTTTAGGATGGTGTGGCACCGGTACAGCCGGAACGGGTCTTCGAGAACGTCGAGCCGTTCGCCTTTCGCGTCGTCGCGGCTGTCAGCCAGCCAACGCCAAGCCTGCAAAAGCGCGGCAGGTCCCAGGAAGCGATCGCCATTCCACCAGTGGCTCGGGCAGCCTGATGTGCAGCAGAAACAGAGGATGCATTCGTAGGAGCCGTCCAGCCTGCTCCGCTCCTCCTGGGACTGGAGCCGTTCCCGTTCGGGCTCCGGTGTCTTGGACTGGAGCCATGGCTCGATCATCGCGTATTGCGCGAACACGTGGTTAAGATCAAGGACGAGGTCCTTGATAACCCTCATATTTGCCAATGGATAGATAGTCGCCGGCGTACCCAGGTCGGAGATGAATCGCGTGCAGGCGAGCCAGTTCGTGCCATCCATATTCATCGCGCAAGATCCGCAGACGCCTTCCCGGCACGAGCGGCGAAACGTGAGTGTGGAGTCGACGTTATTCTTGATCCACAGGAGCGCGTCCAAAACCATCGGCCCGCATTCGTCGAGGTCGACTTCGAAGCGATCGAGACGCGGGTTCTCGCCTGAATCCGGCTCGAAGCGATAAATCTCGAACGGCTTGACCCGCACTGCGCCCGCGGGCGCTGGCCACGTTTTTCCCTCAAAGATGCGCGATTCCGGAGCCACACCGAAATTTCTCGGAACTGGAAACCGCTTGAGCAGCGTAGCGCGAGGTACCTGGTCCGAGGATTCAATGATCATTTGGCTTGGTCCCGTCAGACGCGATCGGCATCCCGACGGCCTTCAGCATCAGGGCCGAATGGGCAGAGGCGGCCCCAGCTCTCATTTCTGCTGCGACCCGCCAACTCGCGCCGTTCTTTTGCGAGTTCATGCGTGACTTCTGGGTACATCTCATTTCTCACCGGTTGAAACCGTTGGACATGAAGATCAGCGTGACCCGAGTCATACATGCCTGTCGGCGGAATAACGG
>JBAUUA010000891.1:0-2104 GCA_049582465.1 Bradyrhizobium sp.
CCCCAGGAGCATCCCGCGGCAGCGGCCTCGGACCAGAAACCCGGAGCGGGCCGCCCCGGCGCGCCGGCTTCGACGGCCGCCGCCGAGCAGCACAAATTGCCGCCGGATTCCACCACTAAGCAAACGCTGGCGCTGCCCGGGCGCACGCTCGCTTTCACCGCGACCGCTGGCTCGATCCGCCTGTTCGACGGCAAGGGCGAACCGCAGGCCGATATCGCCTATACCGCCTATCAGCTGGATGGTGCCGATCCGGCCACGCGGCCGGTGACTTTCCTGTTCAATGGCGGGCCAGGGGCTGCGTCCGCCTATCTGCAGCTCGGCGCCGCCGGGCCGTGGCGGCTGGCGATCGACGGCGATGCCGCCGTTCCCTCCGCATCGCCCGATCTTCAGCCCAATGCCGAGACCTGGCTCGATTTCACCGATCTCGTCTTCATCGATCCCGTTGGCACCGGCTACAGCCGCTTCGTCGCGACCGGCGATGACGTGCGCAAGAGGTTCTTCTCGACCGATGGCGACGTCGCCTCGATCGCGCTGACGATCCGCCGCTGGCTGGAAAAATCCGGCCGCCTGCTGTCGCCCAAATTCGTCGCCGGCGAAAGCTATGGCGGCATCCGCGGCCCGAAGATCGTTCGCAACCTGCAGGTGGAGCAGGGCGTCGGCGTCAAAGGCCTGATCCTGATTTCGCCGGTGCTCGACTTCCGCGAGTTCACGGGCTCGAGCCTGCTGCAATATGTGATCAGTCTTCCCAGCATGGCGGCGGTCGAGCGCGAGACCAAGGGCGCGGTCACGCGCGCCGACATGGCCGACGTGGAAAATTATGCGCGCGGCGATTTCCTGCTCGATCTGGTCAAGGGGCAGGCCGACACCGCGGCCACCAACCGGCTCGCCGACAAGGTGGCGGCGCTGACCGGGATCGATCAGGCGTTAAGCCGCAGGCTGGCCGGGCGCTTCGACGTGGTCGAATTCCGCCGGGAATTCGACCGCAAGAACGGCAAGGTGACGGGACGCTACGACGCATCGGTCAAGGGCATCGATCCGTTTCCGGATTCGAGCTTCTTTCACTTCAACGATCCCTCCGGCGAGGCGTTGCTGGCGCCGCTCACCAGCGCCGCGGTCGACCTCACCACGCGCAAGCTCAACTGGCGGCCGGACGGTTCCTATCATCTGCTCAACGGGGAGGTCGAAAAGGCCTGGGATTTCGGTCACGGCGTCAGTCCGCCCCAATCGGTCTCCGAATTGCGGCAGATCCTCGCGCTCGATCCGAAGCTGAAACTTTTGATCGGGCACGGGCTGTTCGATCTGGCCACGCCGTATTTCGGCACCCGGATCGAGCTCGACCAGCTTCCGGCCTTTGCCTCGCCCGATCGGGTGAAGCTCGTGGTCTATCCGGGTGGCCACATGTTCTATTCGCGCGATGCTTCGCGGCGGGCGTTCCGGACCGAGGCCGAGGCGCTGATGAAGTGAGCCCGGCTCAAAACAAAACCGGCGCAGCTTTGAGGCCGCGCCGGCTCACCGTGATTTATAAAACTCAGTAGACGAGGCCGGTGCCCGGCGCCTTTTCAAGCGCGGCGGCGAGCGAGCGATATTCCTCGCTGTTGGTGCCGGCGAGCGCGGCGATCTTGCTCAGATGATATTGCGCCTGGTCGCGGTTGCCCTGTTCGACCTGCCACAGCCCGTAATACTGCCAGGTCTTGACGTGGTTGGGGTCGGACTTGAGCGCGCGCTCGTACCAGATCTGCGAGACCTTGTAGTCGCCGAGCTTGCGATAGGAATAGCCGATCAGCGTGGCGACGGAGGCGTTGTCGTCGTGACCGAGCGCCTTCAGCTGCTCGATCGCGGCGTTGTAATCATTGCGGTCGTAGACCGTGGTGTAGGCCGCGCGATACGCGGCGACGAAACGGCCGTCCTCGAGGCTGGAGCTCTTGTCCTTCTTTCCCTTCTTGGTGCCCGACGACGCCGGAGGCGAGGGGCTTTCGTCGCCCGAGGCGTGCGCGGGAGTGAGGAGGGGCACCGCGATCAGCGCCATCGTGAACATTGCCAGCGTCAAAAGCCTGATTGCGAATTTGTTCATTCATCGCTCCCGATTTTCAGTGAGGTCATGCTG
>JBAUUA010000892.1:0-3080 GCA_049582465.1 Bradyrhizobium sp.
ACCGAAGCCCCGCGCCCTGCCCGTTCTCACGACCTTAGCCGCCCCCGCGCAGTTCCTGCTCAATCGCTTTCAGCCGCTTTCTGAGAGCGCTATCGATGGCGCTGGCCTCTCTTGCCGCGATGCTTCCCGCGGTGATCTCGGTCAGTATCCTACATTGAAACACCGCGATCTGCTCTAAGGTCATCTGCTCGATTTGAGCTATCCGCGTCTCGACATCGGCATTTACTTCCGCCGCTTTCCTGCTGCGCATGACTTGCTCCCCCCGGGTGAGTCGCGATCTTGATCCTGTACCCCGGCGGCGCCGAAACAAGGGCGTTCCGGCCGCCGGGGTTGTGGATAAGCTACCGCTTCAGCCGCTGGGTATGCGCCGCCAGCCGTTGCCGGTTGCGCGAGGCGAAAATCTCGCTTGCCGGCACCTTGGGGTTGATCAACACTGCCTCTGCCGCCTTGTCGAGCTCCGAGGTGGAGGTTGAAGAAATGAGAGCGGCGAGACTGAAAGAACTGGAAGAAATGGCGGCGGAGCTATTAGAGACCGCTCGCAAGCTTCCATCGGGCCAGGACCGCCACAGCGCGCTTCAGGAGATCGAGAGATTTCGGGCGCGGATAACTGCTTTGGAGCGCGTCGATTTGCAGTCGCCGCAACCTTATGACCTTGTAACCCGGCCCTGCACGATCCACGCGGGTCGCTTCCGCTGGGACATCAGACAGAACGGCAGGCCTGTTCAATCTTCAATGGAATCGTTCGCCAGCGAGCAGGAAGCTCACATGGACGGTCGCCTTGAGCTCGAAAAATTAATGAGGTTGAATAGGTGACTGCAAAGCTCGAAGCCATCCGCCACCTGGTCGAGATCAGGTTGAAGGCGAGGAAATGATCAAAGAGTCTGACATCTATCGGCAAAACGCCGACAACTGCTTGCAGTTGGCTGAAGCCGCGCAGGATGAAGCCGCGCACAAGCGGTACAAGCGCATGGAGGCCGCATGGCTCGCTTTGGCCGAAGAACAGGACTGGCTTGACGGCGAGCGATCACCCGTTGATCCAAACGCCGGGCTGAAGGCGAAGGGGAAATGAACCGTTTGCAGAAATTCGTTGAGAGAGGCGCCTACGGCGAGGGAACGGGTCGTCACGCCTACGTGTTGCAATCCAGCGCGCTACCTAAGCCAAGCGAGGGCATGGAATGGCATCAGGTCGAGAAATTCAGCGCCGCTGAGGAAGTGTTCGAAAATCCCGGTCTTAAAGCAGTTTTCAAGACGGCCATCGAAAAAGGCTGCGCCATAGTAGCCAGGGGATAAGCCCCCGCGCCGCCGGCCGGTGGGCGCACCCGTGCGAGTTTGCGGGCTGTCCGAAGTGCCTGCTCGCCTCTAGAACGCATCCAAGGGCCGCGCCGCGCGCCACGGTTGGCACCCGGAACTTCCGCCGCTCCCTTTTGTTCTGGTAGTTGCTGGGTTCAACGATATCGGAGTGACCGCGTGGTCGAAGCCAATTCCATGTTCGTGACATGCCCACGGTGTTCGGCTTGGCCTATGGCGGCAGTCCTTTCGAAAGGGGCCTATGGCTCTCGCCGCGAGATACGATTCAGGTGCACCCGCTGCGGCCACCAAGTAGCCGCTGCTCCCGGGGCCACGCATGCGAAACCTGACGCGACCGTGGACCGCTGACGAGGATGCGCGTCTTCGCCAGCTGCTCGAAGCCGGCGCGTCCCTCAGACTCGTCGCTGTCAAACTCAAGAGAACTGCCAGCGCGGTAAAAAGCCGGTCAAGGCTGCTGCACATAGCGCGCCTTCAAAGCGCGAGAGCTGAATCTCGGTATCGAACTTGAGGTCGGGAATCGTCAGGCGCTTTCAATTTATGCTGGAAATCGTGTGATTCCCGGCGCATACATGAGGCCGTGTCAGAAACAGGCCGTCGATCTTGCAAATGCGGCGCGGTTTACAGCCGCTCCGAAGCCATAGCCCCGGCTCGTGAAATCAGCAGCTTTGAATGTTTGATCTGCGGCGTGACGATGGAGCATTGGAACGCGGCTTGGGTCCCAAACTATCGGCTCATCGCAGGCCCAGTCAGGGATCCTGAACGTGATCCACTTCCAGGTGACCTATCGGCGTAGCGCCCGTTCGACGCGCCGGGCGGCTGTTGCCGACCTTCTTGACTGATAGCCGAATTGCCAAGCCCTTCGGGGAGCGAGCGGCCTTCGCGAAGCGCATCCGCGACGCCTTCTCGTCGGACAACCCTGGCAGGGTTGGTGAGTCCATGCTGGGCGGTACCGGCGCCCGCTGGCTCAGCCTTCAGGTTCAGGGTCGTTGTCCCTAATCTCCCGCTAGTCACGGGTGGGGTGCGGCGGGCCTAACCCTCGAATGGAACAAAATTTCCAGTTTCGAGTTATAGGCGAAAAATCGGGAGGACTCTAAAAAGGACTCTAAGGAGGAACCTCATGGATCGAATAACGCGCTGCCCGCAGTGCGGAAAGCGACTGGTCCCGGTTGTCATGATCTCCGGCCGCACCGACCTCCAATGCATAAGTTGTGACGACCCCGCGGTGAAATTGGCTGAACGTGTGGCGATGGCCCCAGAGAAGCCAAACGTAGCAGAACCCGTTTAACCGCTCAGGCTCGCCCCCGACCTGGGGCCGTTTCGCCCGGTTTGCCAAGCCCTCACGGGCCGCATTGGTGCGCGCCTACATTGCCTTCGACCGATTGCGGACGCGTTGACGTTCGCTGGTTTCTCTTCGCGTTGGTTCTCTTCATGATTTTCGATCACCCCTGCCTGCCGAGCCGGAGCCGATGAAATGACGAAGACACCGGGCGAGCTTGAGCAACCCAGGCCAATGACCAAAGTGGAGCGCGATGCGCGAAAGGCATTTCGTCAAGTCGATGCCGAAAAGGCGATGACTGAGCACGAGATTGCACAGAAGGCGTTTTCCGCCAACCGAGAGCGGCTAAAGGCAGAGCGACTGGCGCGGGAGGCCTCGGCGACTGTGGTTCCAAAGACAAAAACCAGGCCCAAGGCGAAGGGAAAATGACGGAACCAAAGATAGGCCTCGCCGGTCTTGAGCTGAAGGACGCTGTTCGCCTTAAGCACTGGCAGAC
>JBAUUA010000893.1:0-10103 GCA_049582465.1 Bradyrhizobium sp.
CAATGGCCCTGGATTTCGATGGTGCTCGCAGCCGTCATGGCGCTTAATCCCCTCGGCATCGACGTGATCAGCGCCGCGTTCTTTTCCAGTGAAGCCCTCTCGCGAGACATCTGGGGTCCAATCGTACTGACCGGCATCGCGATCGCGGCTTTGATCGTCTTGCTGGAATGGGGAATAAGAAAGTTTATCATCAGTCGTCGCGCGCGCGGCACTGCGACCTTGAGCTAGACGGGAACCTTCATGGCCGACACCTCCTTCGACGTCATCATCATCGGTTCCGGCCCCGGCGGCTATGTCGCCGCAATCCGCGCGGCGCAGCTCGGTTTCAAGACCGCGATCGTCGAAAAATCCTATCTCGGCGGCATCTGCCTGAACTGGGGCTGTATTCCGACCAAGGCGCTGCTGCGTTCGGCCGAGATCTATCATTACATGCAGCACGCCAAGGATTATGGGCTCTCGGCCGAGAACGTTTCCTACGACCCCAAAGCCGTGGTGCAGCGTTCGCGCGGGGTGTCAAAGCGCCTCAATGACGGCGTCGGCTTCCTGATGAAGAAGAACAAGGTATCGGTGATCTGGGGCAAGGCCGTGATCGACTCGCCGGGCAAGATCAGCGTGACGAAATCCGACGTTGAGGCGCCGAAGGGCGCGCTGGGCGAAGGCGCCTATCAGGCCAAGCACATCATTCTTGCGACCGGCGCGCGGCCGCGGGTGCTGCCGGGGCTCGAGCCCGACAAGAAACTGGTCTGGACCTATTTCGAGGCGATGGTGCCGGACAAGATGCCGAAGTCGCTGCTGGTGGTCGGCTCCGGCGCGATCGGCATCGAATTCGCATCGTTCTTCCACACCATGGGCGCTGACGTCACTGTGGTCGAGGTGCTGCCGCAGATTCTCCCCGTCGAGGATGCCGAGATCGCCGGCCTCGCCCGCAAGCGGTTCGAGAAGCAGGGCATCAAGATTCTCAGCAGCACCAAGGTGACAAAACTGGAGAAGAAGACCGACAGCGTGGTCGCCACCATCGACGACGGCAAAAAGCCGCAGACAGTCGAGTTCGACCGGGTGATCTCCGCCGTCGGCGTGGTCGGCAATATCGAAAATCTCGGCCTGGAAAAGCTCGGCGTCAAAACCGAGCGCGGCTGTGTCGTGATCGACGGCTATGGCAAGACCAACGTTCCCGGCATCTATGCCATCGGCGACGTCGCGGGGCCGCCGATGCTGGCGCACAAGGCCGAGCATGAGGGCGTGGTGTGCGTCGAGGCGATCAAGGGCCTGCATCCGCATCCCACGGACAAGAACCTCATTCCCGGCTGTACCTATTGCAATCCGCAAATCGCCTCGGTCGGCCTCACCGAAGCCAGGGCGAAGGAAGGCGGACGCGAGATCCGCGTCGGCCGCTTCCCGTTCGTCGGCAATGGCAAGGCGATCGCACTCGGCGAGGACCAGGGATTGGTCAAAGTGATCTTCGACAAGAAGACCGGACAGTTGCTCGGTGCGCACATGATCGGCGCCGAAGTCACCGAACTGATCCAGGGTTACGTGGTGGCCATGAACCTGGAGACCACCGAAGAAGAGCTGATGCACACCATATTCCCGCATCCAACGCTGTCGGAGATGATGAAGGAAGCGGTGCTGGACGCCTATG
The DNA here is from genome assembly GCA_049582465.1 of Bradyrhizobium sp. Classification (GTDB taxonomy): domain Bacteria; phylum Pseudomonadota; class Alphaproteobacteria; order Rhizobiales; family Xanthobacteraceae; genus Bradyrhizobium. The sequence goes on from JBAUUA010000893.1 coordinate 1,640, forward strand.
GCCGTGTGCTGAACATATAAAAACACCAAAAGAAGGTCTTAAAATCCGTGAAAGATAACGACAACCTGACCATCGAACGTCCGACGTTCGTGACCCATCTCGAATGCGCGATGGAAGGCGATCGCTATCCCGCCGACCAGATTCATAACCTCTCAAAGGCGGGCAAGCCGCTTCTGGTGCGCTATGACCTCGCCGGCGTGAAGAAGGCTCTGACAAAGGACGCGCTGAAGGAGCGTCCCGCCGATCTCTGGCGCTACCGCGAGATGCTGCCGGTACGGAAAGTGGCCGACATCGTCAGCCTCGGCGAGGTGACGACGCCGCTGATCCGCCTTCCGAAGCTTGCGAGGAAGCTCGGCGGTGGCGAAATCATCGTCAAGGACGAGGGGCGGCTGCCGACCGGCTCGTTCAAGGCGCGCGGGCTTGTGATGGCGGTGTCGATGGGCAAGGCGCTCGGCATCAAGCACATGGCGATGCCGACCAACGGCAATGCCGGCGCGGCGCTCGCGGCCTACGCCACCAGCTGCGGCATCAAGACCACGATCTTCTGCCCCGCCGATACGCCGGAAGTGAACGTCAGCGAGATCGAACTGCAGGGCGCCACCGTCTATCGCGTCAACGGCCTGATCGACGATTGCGGCAAGATCGTCGGCGAGGGCAAGGTCAAGGCCGGCTGGTTCGATACCTCGACGCTGAAAGAGCCCTATCGCATCGAGGGCAAGAAAACGATGGGGCTGGAGCTTGCCGAACAGCTCGGCTGGGACGTGCCGGACGTGATCTTCTATCCCACCGGCGGCGGCACCGGCCTGATCGGCATGTGGAAGGCATTCGCCGAACTAGAGGCGATCGGCTTCATCGGCGCCAAGCGGCCACGGATGGTGGCGGTGCAGGCCGCGGGCTGCGCGCCGATGGTGCGAGCGTTCGAGAACGGCACCGAGCACGCGACCCGCTGGGAGGATGCCCACACCATCGCCTCCGGCATCCGCGTGCCGCAGGCGGTCGGGGATTTTCTCATCCTGCGCGCGGTGCGGGAGAGCAAGGGTTTTGCGATTGCGGTTTCCGACGAGAAAATTTCCGCGGCACTGAACGAGGTGGCGCGCGAGGAGGGCCTGTTGCTGTGTCCCGAGGGCGCCGCCACCTACGCGGCCTACCAGCAGAGCCTCGCCGACGGCCGGGTGACGAAAAGCGACCGGGTGATGCTGTTCAATTGCGCGACCGGGCTGAAATATCCGCTGCCGCCGGTCACGCGGACGCTCGATCGCCACGCGCCGATCGACTACGCCAGGCTTTAGTCGTCGACGACATGAAGCCGTATTCATCACGAGAATGATGCGGCGTTGAGGGGAGCGAGCGATGCGAAGGACGGTTCTGGCTGCGCTGATGGCGCTACTGGCATTGGGCGGCAACGCGCTGGCCGACAATTTCCCGTCACATCCCGTTACCCTGGTGGTGCCGTTTTCGGCCGGCGGGCCGACCGATGCGATGGCGCGGATTCTCGCCGACCATATGCGCACGACGCTCGGCCAGAACATCGTGATCGAGAATGTGACCGGTGCGGCCGGCTCGCTCGGCGTCGGGCGCGTGGTGCGCGCCGCGCCCGACGGCTACACCGTGAGCATCGGCCATCTCGGCACCCATGTCGCCAATGGCGCGATCTACAAGCTCGGCTATGACCTCGTGGCCGACCTCGAGCCGGTGGTGTTGCTACCCAGCAATCCCATGATCATCGTCAGCACGAATGCGGTTCCGGCCAAAACGCTGAAGGAGTTGATCGCGTGGCTGAAGGCGAAGCCGACCCCGGCCACGGCAGGCACCGCGGGCGCCGGTTCGGGAGCCCACATCGCCGGGCTCTATTTCGAAAACGTCACCGGCATCAAGCTGCAATATGTGCCCTATCGCGGCACCGCGCCGGCGTTGACCGATCTCGTCGCGGGCCAGATCGATATCATCATCGACCAGACTTCCAATTCCATCGCCCAGGTGCGCGCCGGCACTATCCGCGCCTATGCCGTCACCGACAACAAGCGCGTCGAGTCGGCGGCGGATGTTCCGACCGCCGACGAAGCCGGATTGAGCGGATTTCACATGACGCTGTGGTCCGGGCTTTGGGTGCCGAAAAACACCCCGAAGGACATCGTCGTCAAACTCAATGCCGCCGCGGTCGATGCCATGAGCGATCCGGCGGTGCGCAAGAAGTTCGAGGACCTGGGATTGCAGATGCCGCCGAAAGACAGGCTGTCGCCGGAGGCGCTCGGCGCCTGGCAGAAGGCGGAAATCGAAAAATGGTGGCCGATGATCAAGGCCGCCAACGTCAAGGTCGAATAGTTCCCCAGACCCCCTTGAAAAGCCACGATGGGCTACGCAGCTTTCGGCGACGGAGGCGCTGATGACTCTCGCCGCAGACTTCGCCAGCCCGGATTATTTTCGCGATACCGCGGCCGCGATCGAAAGGCTTCGTGCGGCGGGACCGGTCGTGCAAGTGCGTTTCCCCATCGTCGGCCGGGTCTGGGCGCCGACGACGCAGGCGCTTGCCGACCAGGTGCTCAAGGACACCGAAACCTTCACCATTCGTGACGACGACGGCACGGTCGCCGGATTCCGCTGGTGGATACCCGGCATCGTTCGCACGCTATCCAAGCACATGCTGTCGATGGACGAGCCCGACCACAAAAGGTTGCGCGACATCGTCGACGAGGCGTTCCGCCGCCGCGCCGTGCTCGGCATGGAACCGCATATTCGGGCTATCGGCGATGAACTCGCCGATCAACTCTTTGCCGAAGGCGACCCGGCCGATCTCGTCGCGCGCTATGCGCGTCAACTGCCGCTGTCGGTGATCTCGGAACTTCTCGGGCTGCCGCCGGCCGATCGGCCGAGGTTCACCGCCTGGGCCGGTGCCTTCACGCGCTTTACCGGCGCGCTTGGATTCCTCGTCGCGATCCCAAATCTCTTTGCGATGCGGCGCTACCTCGAAAGGCATATCGAGACGGTTCGACGGCGGGGCGGGGAGGGGTTGATCGCCGAGATCGTTCGCCTCGAAAAGGAAGGCCGACAGATCAGCCGCGATGAAATCGTGGCCATGGTGTTCCTGCTGCTGTTCGCCGGGCACGAGACCACCACCCACCTCATCAGCGGATCGGCTTACGAGCTTTTGAAGAATCCTGATCTGCGCGACTGGCTGGAAGAAGACTGGAGCCGTGTCGATCTCGCGGTGGAGGAATTTCTGCGCTTCATCTCGCCGGTGCAATTCACCAAGCCACGCTACGTGCGCCGGGATATCGAGCTCGGCGGCGTCAGACTGAGGAAAGGCGAGAAGGTCATGGTCATGCTGGCCGCCGCCAATATGGACCCTCAGGCCAATCCTCACCCCGAGCGGCTCGACTTGCAGCGCAGGCCCAACCGTCACGTCGCCTTCGGGACCGGGATCCACTTCTGCCTTGGCCATCAGCTTGCACGCATCGAAGGCAAATGCGCGCTGATATCCCTGCTCCGGCGCTGGCCGAAATTGACGCTGGCGGTTGGCGAGTCGGAGATCAAATGGCGCAAGCGACCCGGCCTGAAGGCGATCGAGCGTCTTCCGGTCGTGCCCGACCCGGCGGCCGCAGTCGAGCTTCGTGTGACGAGCGCGGCCTTTCAATACTCGTCTAAGTAGAATTTGTCGCGTTCGCCGGGATGAAAATGGTGGCTGTAGCGTCACAATTGTTGCCGGGTCGCAACACCGAGGGAAGATTTAACCCTCGTTGCAGGTAGCTCATGCCCGCGCCGCTTTTTGGCCACACCCCTCGATGAAATCATCGTTCGTAGGCTGACAACCACGGCGCTCGCGAAGGCGAAGGAAAATCGATTTTCCGGAACCGATAAAGAGGCAGCTGGGGAAACAGGGTCGCGATGGACGCCAAGACCACCATGAAGAAGAGGCTGCCGAGCCGTCACGTGACGGAGGGCCCGGAGCGGGCACCTCATCGCTCGTACCTTTATGCCATGGGGCTGACCACCGAACAGATCCATCAGCCGTTCGTCGGCGTGGCCTCCTGCTGGAACGAAGCCGCGCCCTGCAACATTTCGCTGATGCGTCAGGCCCAGGCGGTCAAGAAGGGCGTCGCCTCCGCCGGCGGTACCCCGCGCGAATTCTGCACCATCACCGTCACCGACGGCATCGCCATGGGCCATGACGGCATGCGCTCGTCGCTGCCCTCGCGCGAATGCATCGCCGATTCGGTCGAACTGACCATGCGCGGTCATGCCTATGACGCGCTGGTGGGGCTTGCCGGCTGCGACAAGTCGCTGCCGGGCATGATGATGGCGATGGTCCGGCTCAACGTGCCCTCGATCTTCATCTATGGCGGCTCGATCCTGCCCGGCAATTTCCGTGGCCAGCAGGTCACCGTACAGGACATGTTCGAGGCGGTCGGCAAGCATTCGGTCGGCGAGATGTCGGATGCCGACCTCGATGAAATCGAGCGGGTGGCTTGCCCGTCCGCCGGCGCGTGCGGCGCACAATTCACCGCCAACACCATGGCTACGGTGTCGGAAGCCATCGGGCTGGCGTTGCCCTATTCGGCCGGCGCACCGGCACCTTACGAGATCCGCGATGCCTTCTGCACGACCGCGGGCGAGAAGGTGATGGAGCTGATTGCCTCCAACATCCGCCCACGCGACATCGTCACCCGGCGCGCCCTGGAGAACGCCGCGGCGGTCGTGGCCGCTTCCGGTGGCTCGACCAATGCTGCGCTACACTTGCCGGCGATCGCCCATGAATGCGGCATCAAGTTCGACCTGTTCGACGTCGCCGAAATCTTCAAAAAGACACCTTATGTCGCGGATTTGAAACCGGGCGGTCGTTATGTCGCCAAAGACATGTTCGAGGTTGGCGGCATACCGCTTCTGATGAAGACGTTGCTCGATAACGGCCATTTACATGGCGACTGCATTACAGTCACAGGCCGGACGATCGCCGAAAACCTCAAGAGCGTGAAATGGAATCCGCACCAGGATGTGGTGCGGCCTGCCGACAAGCCGATCACCGTCACTGGCGGCGTGGTCGGCCTGAAGGGGAATCTCGCGCCCGAGGGCGCGATCGTGAAGGTCGCGGGCATGTCGAACTTGAAATTCACCGGGCCGGCCCGCTGCTTCGACCGCGAAGAGGACGCCTTCGAGGCGGTCCAGAAGAAGACCTACAAAGAGGGCGAGGTCATCGTGATCCGCTATGAGGGACCGCGCGGCGGGCCTGGCATGCGCGAGATGCTCTCGACCACGGCTGCGCTGACCGGTCAGGGCATGGGCGGCAAGATCGCACTCATCACCGACGGCCGGTTCTCCGGCGCCACCCGCGGCTTCTGCATCGGCCATGTCGGGCCGGAAGCGGCCGTGGGCGGACCGATCGCGCTGCTGCGGGACGGCGATATCATCGAAATCGACGCTGTGGTCGGGACTCTTAACGTAAAGTTGACCGACTCCGAGCTCGCTGAACGCAAGACCAAATGGAAGCCTCGGGAGACCAATCATACATCAGGCGTGCTGTGGAAATACGCCCAGCAGGTGGGACCGGCTGTGGATGGCGCGGTTACCCATCCCGGCGGCGCGCACGAGAAACAGTGTTATGCGGATATTTAAGCGTACCATTTTTGCGTTGATTTTAGGGGCCACGCCGGTGGCGGCGCCCGGATTCGCCTTTGACGGGGCGCCGGCCAATTCGGATTCGGCCATTCCCGTCGTTGCGGCCCAGCCAGGGGCCGCGGCCGCGCTGAAGAAGGCGATACCGTCGACCACCCCGGATACCTCGCTGACCTCGCTGCAATACGCCGCGGAAGGCGGCCACCCCATTGCGCAGTGGAAGCTGGGGCGGATGTATGCCAGCGGCGACGGCGTCACCCAGGACGATCTGCGCGCCTTTGAATATTTCAGCCGCATCGCCAACGCGCACGCCGAGGACAGCCCGTCGGCGCCGCAGGCCGCGATCGTCGCCAACGCCTTCGTGGCGCTGGGCCGGTATTATCTGAACGGTATTCCCAATTCCAAGATCAAGTCTGATCCGGATCGGGCGCGCGAGATGTTCTCCTATGCAGCGTCCTATTTCGGCAATGCGGACGCCCAATACGATCTGGCCCGGCTCTATCTCAAGAGCGCCGGCACCTCGCGCGACGATTTCCGTTATGCCGCCCGCTGGCTCGGCCTCGCCGCCCAGAAGGGGCAGCATGAGGCGCAGGCCTTGCTCGGCCAGATGCTGTTCAACGGCGACCAGCTGCCACGGCAGGCCGCACGCGGCCTGATGTGGCTGACGCTGGCGCGCGACAGCGCTGCGCCCGAGGAGGTCTGGATCAAGGAAAGCTACAACAAGGCCATTGCCAGGGCGTCCGACGACGACCGCGCGATGGCGCTGCAGATGCTCGAGCACTGGGTGCAGGGCCGCAAGGACTGATACCGGCAGTCGCAGGTGGGCGGCGCGAAGCGTGCCCACCGTTCTTCGTCAATTTTAATTGGTCAGGGTTGGTGGGCATGGCGCGAAAACGCACTTTTGCCCAACCTACGCGATCCTCAGGCCGTATCGAGATCGAGGTCCGCCCAAACCGGGACGTGGTCCGACGGTTTTTCCCAGGCCCGCACGTAACTGTCGATTCCGACATCGACCAGCCGGTCGCTGGCTTGCGGCGACAGCAGCAGATGGTCGATCCGCAAACCCTGGTTCTTCTGCCAGGCACCGGCCTGATAATCCCAGAAAGTGTACTGGCCGGGCGCGTCGGTGACCGCGCGCAGCGCATCCGTGAGCCCGAGGCCGAGCAGCGACTGGAAGCTTTCGCGGGTTTGCGGACGAAACAGGGCGTCGTTGACCCATGCCGCCGGGTTGTGGACGTCCTCAGCCTTGGGGATCACGTTGAAGTCGCCTGCCAGCACCAGCGGTTCCTCCGCCTTAAGCCGTTGCTTCGAATACTCAAGAAGCCGTGACATCCATTTGAGTTTGTAGGGATATTTTTCAGTTTCCGGCGGATTGCCGTTGGGCAGATAAAGGCAGGCGACGCGCAGCACGCCGCGTTTCAGGGGCACCACGCCCTCCAGGAAGCGGGCGTGGGCATCCTCGTCGTCTCCCGCCAGGCCCGATTTGGTCTCGTCGAACGGGAGCTTCGAGAGCAGCGCTACGCCGTTGAACGTCTTCTGGCCGTGGGTGACCACGTTGTAGCCCAGCGCCTCGATCGGCTCCCGCGGAAAGGCCTCGTCGAGGCATTTGATTTCCTGCAGGCAGACGACATCGGGCGCGCAATCCTTCAACCAGGTTACGAGGTGGTCGATACGTTGCCTGATCGAATTAACGTTCCACGTAGCAATACGCATGAAGAAGGTCCCGGTCGTAACCCCACATTTTCGGCTGTATGGCATACCACGCCCGCTAGGGCTGTGATAACCGTTTAGAAAAAGGCGAAAATGTCGCCAAAGGGGCAGGGAGATTGGGGCCAACCCGGTTGTTTCCGGACGGGCAGACCCGCGAAATGCGATGAAAACACGTAGTTTGATTCTTTTCGCCGGCGCGCTTTGCATTGCGGCGCTGGCTGCCTTTGTCACCCGCTCGTCATGGATGGGCGGTGGCGCCAGCGCGCAGGGCCCACAGCGGGCGCGGGTGATCTCGGTTGAATTGGCCAAGGCGGAGCGCAAGCCGGTGCCGGTCGAGGTCGATTCGATCGGGACGGTGACGCCGATTTCCAGCGTGGCGCTGAAATCGCGGCTCGAGACTACAATCATGCAGGTGCATTTCGAGGACGGCGCCAAGGTCAATGAAGGCGACGTGCTGTTTACCCTCGACGCGCGCCAGATCGACGCGCAGATCGAACAGGCCGAAGGCGTGCTCGCCAAGGATCAGGCGCAGCTCGAAGGCGCCCAGCGCGATTTCCGGCGCTACACCGATCTGGTCGGCAAGGGCGCGACCACCCAGGTCAATCTCGACAATGCCAAGACGCAGGCCGATGTGCTGATCGGCACCATCAAGGCGGATCAATCTGCCCTCGACAATCTGAAGGTCCAGAAGAGCTTCACCGTCATCCGGGCGCCATTCTCGGGGCGGATCAGCGCGGCCAATGTGAAGGTCGGGAATTTCGTGCGGCCCGCCGATACCGCGCCGCTCGCCATCATCAACCAGATGGCGCCGGTCTATGTGACCTTCGCCGTTCCGCAGCGCGTGCTCGCCGATCTCCGCGACGCCATGGCATCGGGGGGATCAAGGGTGATCGCGACCATCCCCGGCCGGGAGCGATCCGAGGACGGCAAGGTCGCGATGGTCGAAAACACCGTGGATTCCACCACCGGCATGATCACCGTGCGCGGCATCATGAACAACGAAAACGAGACGTTGTGGCCGGGGATCCTGGTCAACACCAAACTCGTGATCCGGACTGAAGACGGTGTGACCGTCCCCACGGCTGCGGTGCAACGCAGCCAGAACGGCAACTACGTCTTCACGATGAAGGATGGGAAGGCCCACGTC
>JBAUUA010000894.1:0-5850 GCA_049582465.1 Bradyrhizobium sp.
ACCACGCTTGTGGCGCTTCGCACCGCGGTTCGAGTCGATCCACGCGGACATGGCAGCCGAGCTGGCCTTGGCCTCATCGGGAATTACGAGGCCCTTACCCTGCGCAATCTTCTTGGCGTACAACAACTGTGCCGAACTCACCGGGTTTGGGCCGAGTTTCCCAACCGATTCACCATCGGCTTTCTTGGGCGCGTGTTCGCTGAGATATTTGCGACAGATCGATATCGATGTCTTATAACCGGGCGGCGGCTTGATGCCCTTCTGCCGGCTAAGGCTGTCGGCAACCCGCCGCTGAAGGCGCGGTCGTGAAGCGGTTGGCTCGTAACGGCGATTTTGGAACATTCTCGGCCGTCATGGGGAGGGGCTGACGTGACCGTGGCTTGTGCGCCGGCTTGCTTTATTTGCGATTGCGTCGATACTTAAGACAACCGCGCCCTGCGGGGGCTCGATCAAAGCGAGTGTGTGATGGCCAAACGGACCAAACGGGCAATAGCACGGAAGGCAAAGGCGCCTAAAAAGGCATCTAAAAAGGCCGCCAAGAAAGCGAAAACGCCAAAAAAGCAAGCCGCGAAGCGCCCGGTCAAGACCAAAGCAAAACGGCAGGAAACAAGCGCCAAGTCGGGGCGATCGGGTGCGAAGAAGTCGGCTTCGAGACGACGGAGAACGCCGACCCAACAAGAGACACCGCAGCCCGAAATGATGATTGTCGAGACTCCGCAGACCGAAACGACGATTGTCGACGTAATCGAGGAGCCGGTTCCGGGTGTAATCGTCGTGACGGAATTCGTGGAGACGAACGCCGAACCCGAGCCAACGGATTCGCTCAATATCGGTCAAACGGTCGGTCCGGGGTCGGAAGAGCAATAACCGCCGACAGCTGGGTCATCCGGACGAGATGGCGTCGACGGTCTTGAACCAGATGCCACAAAGTTCGCGCGCCAGGCGGCAGGTGCTCTCGCTCTACCTTAATGGCATCCGTGCCCCAGGCCTTCAATGCGCGACTATGCGTCGGAGCGAATCCTTACGTAGGATCCCGGCGCGTCTTCGATGACCGATAGGCCCTCGCCGGGCGTCCGGGCAGCGACTTGTCCACCTGAGAACGGCGTCACCCACTCGCTCCAGTGGGGCCACCACGAACTCGGGCGCTCGGTCGCAGTTTTTAACCATTCGTCGGCCGTCGCGGGATTCGACGAATTCGTCCAGTGGCCGTATTTCGAACCGGGTGCGCTAATCACTCCGGCCATGTGGCCGGACGCTGACAGCACAAACTCAACCGAGCCGCCGTAGAGTTGCGTTGCCCGATAAGCTGATTTCCAAGGTGCGATATGATCTTCCTTTGTACCCAAAGTAAATGTCGGCGTAGTAATTTTCCGCAGATCGATTGGCGTGCCGTCGAGAGTGATACCTCCGGGCTTGGCAAGATTGTTCTCCTGATACATGTTGCGCAGGTAGAACGAGTGCATGGCCGCAGGCATGCGCGTCGCGTCTGAATTCCAGTACAAAAGATCAAATGGAACCGGCTCCTTGCCGAGCAGGTAGTTGCCGACGACGAACGACCAGATGAGATCGTTCGCGCGCAACATGTTGAACGAGGTCGCCATGTCCTGCGCATCAAGGTAGCCCTTCTCGTTCATGCGAGCTTCGAGCGCCGCGAGTTGCTAGGTGTCGATGAAGACCGACATGTCTCCGGACTCCACGAAATCGACGAGCGTTACGAAATAGGTCGCGCTCTTCACGCGATCGTCGCCTTTCGCTGCCAGATAAGCGAGCGTCGACGCGAGCAGCGTTCCGCCAAGGCAGTATCCGACGCAATTCACGGCACGCTCGCCAGTTGCCTTCTCGACTGCCGCCATCGCCGCGATAGGGCCCTCGAGCATATAGTGCTCGAAGCTCTTGTCTCGCAGGCGTGCGTCCGGATTGATCCATGAAATGACGAAGACCGTATGGCCCTGTTCGACGCACCAGCGGATGAACGAATTCTTTGGCTGGAGATCGAGGACGTAGAATTTGTTGATCCACGGTGGAATGATCAACAGAGGCGTTTTACGCACCTGATCGGTCATCGGCGTGTACTGGATGAGTTGGATCATCTCATTCTGGAAAACGACCTTGCCCGGCGTCGTCGCAATATTCTCGCCTAGCCGGAACGCATTCATATCCGTCATAGTAACGCTGAGGCGGCCCTTTCCGCGCTGCAGATCGTTGAGCAAATTCGTCAGGCCGCTGAGCAGGTTCTCGCCGCCGGTCTCGATCGTCTTCGATAGCACTTCAGGGTTTGTCGCCAGGAAATTCGACGGCGACAATGCATCGACGAATTGCTTTGTATAGAATTCGACCTTCCTGGCCGTCTCCTCATCAAGTCCCTTTACGCCGCGGACGGCAGAGAGAATTGCGCGAGCGGACAGAAGATAACTGTCGCGGATGTAGGTAAATATGGCGTTTTCGGCCCATTCGGAGTGTTTGAAGCGCTTGTCCAGCGCTCTGACCGGCGCCGGCTCGCCGCCAAGCAGATGTCGCAATGTCCGCGCCCACAGGCTGACGCTCTGTTCCCAGAGCTCGAGCTGCGCGCGCGCGATCGGCCGGGGATCGGCCATGAGCTTAATCGTCAACTCAAAGAAGGCCTGGCCGATCTTGGCCGGATCGCCCATGCCGATATTGGCGACGTCTGGCCGGTTTACGAGGAATTCCTGTACGGCAGTCTGGCTTTTGGTCGCCAGCGTCTGAAATCGTTCTGCCAGAACAGCCGGATCCAAAGACGCAGCCATTTTGCTGTCGCTTGCCATGGCAGCCACTCCCTTTCTCGTTCCCCATATGCGGGGCCGGCGATCTATCTGCCGCCTTCTTGCTACGCAATGACGGTCGTGGCGTTTGAGTTTACGCCCCGCCACGCAGAATGAAGCGCTGGATCTTGCCGCTCGGCGTCTTCGGCAGCGCAGCAACGAAGTCGATTTCGCGCGGGTAGGCATGGGTCGATAGGCGCTGGCGCACCAATTGCTGGATTTCCGACTTCAGGTCTTCCGTGCCCTCCACGCCGGATTTCAGAACGATGACCGCCTTGACGATCTCGGTGCGCTGCGGGTCTGGCTTGCCGATGACCGCGACTTCCGCCACCGCGGGATGCTCCATCACTACGCTTTCGACGTCGAACGGACCGATGCGATAGCCGGCCGAAGTGATGATGTCGTCGTTGCGACCGACGAAGAAGAAATGACCGTCCTCGTCGCGTATCATCGTGTCTCCGGTGATGTACCAGTCGCCGCGGATGTTGGGCGATTCCGCTTTCCAGTAGCCGGTGAACGTGTACATCGGCGAGCGCGGAATGTTGACCGCGAGCACGCCCGGCGTGTTCGCCGGCTGCACGTTCAGATCGTCGTCGAGGATCGCCATTTCCAGGCCAGGCAGGGGCAGGCCCGCGGCGCCGGGCTTCACAGGATGTTTTAGCGCGTGATGATTGTTGATCATCATCGCGACTTCTGTCTGGCCGTAGTGATCGGCGAGCGGGCAATGCAGCACGCGCTCGGCCCAGCGGATCACTTCAGGATTGAGCGGTTCGCCGGCGCTGGAGGCGACGCGCAGAAGATGCGCGATTGGCGCCATCGCCTCGTCGCCCGCCGCCATCAACAGGCGGTAGGCGGTCGGCGCCGCCGCAAGATTCGTGATCTTGCGGTCGGCGACGATGTGCACCGTCGATTCGACGGTGAATGCGCCCTCGTGGAAGGTCGTGGTGTGGCCGAGCATCAGCGACCCGATCACCGCGTAGAGCATGCCGTAGGCCCAGCCGGGATCGGCGACGTTCCAGTAATTGTCGTCCGGACGCAGGTCGATCGCGTCGAGCATGTAGGAGGCGACAGGCAGAAGCAGCGCGAGCGGATAACGCACGCCCTTGGGTTTCCCGGTCGTGCCGGAGGTGAAGAGCACGACGAACGGGTCGCTTCCCTTCAGCATGACCGGCGGGAAGTCGGTCGACTGCGATGCGATCGCTTCGGCGAACCCGTCGCCGACGGTCAGGATGTCAGGACAGTCCGGCACGTCCTTCAGCTTCGGGCGGTTGGCGACGTCGGTGACGATGAGCTTCGCCTTGCTGCCGCCGGCCGCGGTGACGCGGCTCTCGATCGCCGCAGGCCCGAAGGCGGTGAAAAGCGGCTGGTACATCGCGCCGACCCGCCACGCGCCGAGGATAACCGTGAACAGGTCAGGAATGCGGGGCAGGAGGCCGGCCACGACGTCCCCCCTGCCGATGCCGTGACTCTGCAGGTAATGGGCGAATTTCGCAGCGCTGTCGCGCAGCTCCGCGAAGGTCAAGGTCCTGCGCTGGCCGTTCGCACCGTACCATTCGAGCGCGATGGCGCCATCCCTCGCCCAACGGTCGCAGCATTCGACACAGGCGTTGACGCCGTCGGTCAGCGAGCCCGCGAGCACGCGACGCTCGAGGTCGGCGGCGGAAAAACTCTTCACGGTTTCGAAATAGTCGCGCATGGCCGTTTCTCCCTGCGTCTTCTTGCCGCTCTTTTCAGCCCGGCGCGACCGGCTCGTGTGTTACCTTGATCAGCTCAGCCGACGCTCCCCAGATAGCTGCTGGTTGAACCGAAAAACTGTCTCAATCGAGGGGATTTGGCAAGCTCGGGCGCGGCCCGCCCCCTGTGGGGATCGGCGCCGAACGTTGATATATCATGATGTTAGGGTGCCCGATCGGCGTCCGGACCCCACGCCGATTTACCGTTGGGCCTGCCCCGGCGGCCCGCATCTTCCGAGATGCTGATGCTTTTGTACAATCGTTCGCTCATTTGCTCTGCTTTCTCCTCGAGCGGAACGTCACCGAGGAGTTGGTAGACGTGGTCGGCGGCGACGGCTCGATAAGCCTGCAACATTTCCACCTCGAGTTTGCTCGGCCGATGAGGGTTGACGAAATGTGTCGATACCACTCCCATCAGCCTTCCGTCCTTTGTGAGAAAGGGCGCACTTTGAACGGAGCGGAAACCGGCTCTCGCCGCATCCATTCGGTATGCGGCAAACCCAGGGTCCTTTTCCACGTCGATGATTTGGACAATCTCGCCCGACCTCAGGGCTCGTCCGCACGCCGTTCCGTCGTAGCTGAGGACCCGCCTGAACGCTTTCAAGAAATCCGCTGAAAGTCCGCGCTGGGCTACGATTGCAAGCTCGTTCCCAATCGGCAGCTGAACATTGCCGTATTCCGCGCCATGCAGGGCAATGACGTCATCAAGGATGGTCTGAATTGCCCCCTCGTTACGCAGACGCTGCACCATTCCGCTTATCATCGAGGCCCCTCGGCTTTTGCTGAGTGGGTCTAAGAACGCATTAACGTTCCCAGAGTTCCCCTCTGCGCCGCTGTGGTCCCGCCCCGCCCCTCGCGCAGTTGGCTGGTCCGGCGCCGTTCAGTACACAAGACCCCAAGACTACTCGAAACACAGCTAAACCCTGACCCTCTCAAGGTTAGGGCCGAGCGCAAATAGTTGTTGAACTCAAGCCCGAACTGCCGTTTGAAATTGGACCGGGGGAGCCGAGGGGGAGCGGGGTGAGCCCGCGAATTTGTGGCACCTGCAGCGCCGGCGAACTCGAATCGGATATCGATCAACATTGACATCTAAATATCCCACTCTCATCCTATCAATATATCGCGCCGCAAGGCATCCCGGCAGGATGCGGAACGCGGCGAAATCATCGATCGCTCACGCCGGGCTGCCACAATCAGGGAAGACGGCTATCGACGACATTGCGGCAGGAAAATCCTCTGTAGGACTCTGACGGCTTTGAGCGAAGGAGAAGCAGATGCCACGTGCACCCAAAGGCAAAAAGGCCAGGAAGGCCGCTCCGGTCAAGGCGCGCATTAAG
>JBAUUA010000895.1:0-3453 GCA_049582465.1 Bradyrhizobium sp.
CCAGGTGCAAGGCGGCGACGACGAGGTCGATCGCCTTGATGCCGATAAAGGGAATGATGATGCCGCCGAGGCCATAGACCAGCAGGTTACGGCGCAACAGCGCGCCGGCCCCGATCGCGCGATAGGCCACGCCCTTCAAAGCCAGCGGGATCAACGCGATGATGATCAACGCATTGAAGATGATCGCCGACAGGATGGCGCTCTGCGGGCTCGCCAGGTGCATGACGTTGAGCACGGCGAGCTGCGGATAGAACGCCAGGAACATCGCCGGGATGATGGCGAAGTATTTCGCAACGTCGTTGGCGATCGAGAACGTGGTCAGCGCGCCGCGGGTCATCAACAGCTGCTTGCCGATTTCGACCACCTCGATCAGCTTGGTCGGGTTGGAGTCGAGATCGACCATGTTGCCGGCCTCGCGCGCGGCCTGCGTGCCGGTGTTCATGGCGACGCCGACATCGGCCTGGGCGAGCGCCGGCGCGTCATTGGTGCCGTCGCCGCACATCGCCACCAGCTTGCCCTTGGCCTGCTCGTCGCGGATCAGCTTCAGCTTGTCCTCGGGTGTCGCCTGGGCGAGAAAGTCATCGACGCCGGCTTCCGCGGCAATCGCCGCCGCCGTCATCGGGTTGTCGCCGGTGATCATCACGGTGCGGATGCCCATGCGGCGCAACTCGGCAAAACGTTCGCGAATGCCGCCCTTGACGATATCCTTGAGCTGCACAACGCCGAGTAGGCGGCCGTCCTTGGCGACCGCGAGCGGCGTGCCGCCGGACTTGGCGATTTCGTCGGAGATCGCCTGGATTTCGCGCGCGATGTCGGACACGGCGCCGGACTGGAGGGCGCGAACGGTGTTACCGGACGCGACCGCGTGGGTGCCACCGCCGACATAGTTGAGGATCGCGTCAACCGCGCCCTTGCGGACCGAGGAGGCGCCGGCGTCGACACCGCTCATGCGGGTTTGCGCGGTGAACGGAATGAACGTCGCGGCGAGCTCCGCCATGTCGCGGGCGCGGAGGCCGTATTTTTCCTTCGCCAGCACCACGATCGAGCGCCCTTCCGGGGTCTCGTCCGCCAGCGAAGCAAGCTGCGCCGCATCCGCCAGTTCCTGTTCGGTCACGCCGCGGACCGGGCGGAACGCGGTGGCCTGGCGGTTGCCGAGCGTGATGGTGCCGGTCTTGTCGAGCAGCAGGGTGTCAACGTCGCCGGCGGCCTCGACCGCACGGCCCGACATCGCCAGCACGTTGAAGCGCACCAGCCGGTCCATGCCGGCGATGCCGATCGCCGACAACAGCGCCCCGATGGTGGTCGGGATCAGCGTGACGAACAGCGCCACCAGGATCACCACCGAAATCGAACCGCCGGCATAACTCGCATAGCTCGGGATGGTCACGGTCGCGAACACGAAGATGATGGTGAGGCCCGCGAGCAGGATGTTGAGCGCGATCTCGTTCGGCGTCTTCTGCCGCTCAGCGCCCTCGACGAGCTTGATCATGCGGTCGATGAAGGTCGAACCCTGCGCCGCGGTGATGCGGACGCGGATCCAGTCGGACAGCACCTGGGTGCCGCCGGTGACCGCCGAGCGGTCGCCGCCGGACTCGCGGATCACAGGCGCGGATTCGCCTGTTATCGCGGCCTCGTTGACCGAGGCGACGCCCTCGATGACCTCGCCGTCGGAGGGGATGTTGTCACCGGCTTCGACCAGCACGATATCGCCGACCTTGAGGCTGGTGCCGGGGACGAGGCGATAGGTCTTGTCGGAACCGGTCAGCAGCTTGGCCTGGCTTTCGGTGCGGGTCTTGCGCAGCGACTCGGCCTGGGCCTTGCCCCGGCCTTCGGCGACCGCTTCCGCGAAATTCGCGAACAGCACCGTGAACCACAGCCACAGAATGATCTGGAAGGTGAAGCCGAGGTTGGCTCCCCCCGTCACCAGATCGCGCAGGAAGATTACCGTGGTCAGCGCGGCCACGATTTCGACCACGAACATCACGGGGCTCTTGACCATCACCCGGGGATCGAGCTTGCGGACCGCCGAGCCGATGGCAGGTAACACGATCTTCGGATCGAGCATCGCCGACACCGGCATGCGCTTGTTCAGTTTGACGACTTCCATGGAAGTAACTCCGAAATGAGATCGATCAGAACAGGGTGTTGGCGGTCATCGCGAGGTGCTCGACGATCGGTCCGAGCGCCAGCGCCGGGAAGAAGGTGAGACCGCCGATGATCAGGATCACGCCGACCACGAGGCCCACGAACAGGCCGCCGGTCGTCGGCAGGGTGCCGGCCGACGGCGGGATCGACTTCTTGCCCGCCAGCGAGCCGGCCATCGCCATTGCCGGCACGATCATGAAGAAGCGGCCGACGAACATCGCTACCGCGCCGGTGATATTGTAGAAGAAGATGTTGCCGGTCAGACCCGCGAAAGCCGAGCCGTTATTGCCGGTTTGCGAGGTGTAGGCGTAGAGCACCTCGGTGAAGCCGTGCGGACCCGCATTGGCCATCGACGCCACAGCGGTCGGATAGACAACCGCAACGGCGGTCCAGCCGAGATACATCAACGGCAGCACCAGGATCGCGAGCATTGCCATCTTGACTTCGCGCGCCTCGATCTTCTTGCCGACATATTCCGGCGTGCGCCCGACCATCAGGCCGGCAACGAAGATCGAGAGGACGACAAAGATCAGCATGCCGTAGAGGCCGGCGCCGACGCCGCCGACGATGATCTCGCCGAGCTGCATGTTGATCAGCGGGATCATGCCGCCGAGTGCGGTAAAGCTGTCATGCATGGCATTGACTGCGCCGCAGGACGCCGCTGTAGTGATAACCGCGAACAGCGAGGATGCGACAATGCCGAAGCGGACTTCCTTGCCCTCCATGTTGCCGCCGGAAAGCCCGAGCGCATGCATCGCGGTGGTGCCGCCCGCTTCCGCCCAATAGACGACGACGACGCCGGCGATGAACAGCACGCCCATCACGGCGAGCACCGCCCAGCCCTGCTTCTGGTTGCCGACCATGCGGCCGAACACGTTGGTGAGCGCCGCGCCGAGCGCGAAGATCGAAATCATCTGCACGAAATTCGACAGCGCGGTCGGGTTCTCGAACGGATGCGCGGCGTTGGCGTTGAAGAAGCCGCCGCCATTGGTGCCGAGCATTTTTATCGCGACCTGGGAGGCGACAGGGCCGACCGCGATGGTCTGCTTGGCGCCCTCAAGCGTCGTTGCGTCAACGTAGGCACCGAGCGTCTGCGGAATGCCCTGCCAGACCAGGAACAGCGTATAGACGACGCAGATCGGCATCAGCACATAGAGCGTGCAGCGGGTCACGTCGACCCAGAAATTGCCGATGGTGCGCATCGAGGAACGGGAGAAGCCGCGGATCAGCGCCACGGCCAGCGCAATGCCGGTCGCCGCCGACAGGAAGTTCTGGTGCGTCAGCCCCAGCATCTGCACGAGATAGGAT
>JBAUUA010000896.1:0-2502 GCA_049582465.1 Bradyrhizobium sp.
CTTCATCGCCGACGAGGAAGAAGGCGATGAGGATGTCACCGATATCATCGGCGACGTCGGCGGCGACGAAGAGACTTGAGATCAGCCCTGATCTATGGTCAGGGTTCGGCCCGCGAGTCACCCTAGAGCTCGCAGGACGGCATGATCCTCGAAAAGGATCGTGCTAAAAGACGGTTACGGGGCCATAGCTCAGCTGGGAGAGCGCTTGCATGGCATGCAAGAGGTCGGCGGTTCGATCCCGCCTGGCTCCACCAGCCTTCGCTGGCTTCGCCAGCTTCGGCTCGGCAAGCCCCATCGTAGCGAAGGCTGCCGCGGCGTAGCCCGACGGGCGAAGCCGGGCCTCGGCAGGCGGGGGCGTGACGTTGTAGCCTCCGTGATTTAGCGGGGGCGGCGCCATGAAATACGTCTACATCCTCGAAAGCCTCGATTCCTTGCATTTCTATGTCGGTATTACCGACGACCTGCGTGCCCGCCTGGCAAAGCACAACGCTGGCGAGGTGTCGCATACCTCGAAATACAAGCCCTGGCGGCTGAAAACCTACGTTGCCTTCAGCGACGAAAAGCAGGCCATTGCATTCGAGAAATATCTGAAGTCCGCATCCGGCCGCGCGTTCGCGAAGAAACGCCTCTGACGCCGAGGCTCCCCCCTACTCCCCCACCACGGCATTCAACCGGTCGCGCAGCGCCACGAGATCGTTCTTCATGGCCGACAGTTCGGCGATCGAGCAGGCCGAGGCGGCGAGAATCGACTGCGGCACGGTCCTAGCTTTTTCCTGGAGCGACCGGCCCTGGGGCGTGAGCGCGATCAATACCTGCCGCTCGTCCGCGGTGTCGCGGGTGCGCTTGATCAGCTGCGCCGCCTCCAGCCGCTTGAGCAGCGGCGTCAGCGTGCCGGAGTCCAAGAACAGCCGTTCGCCGATGTCCTTGACCGGAACGCCGTCGCGCTCCCACAGCACCAGCATGACGAGATATTGCGGATAGGTCAGGCCGAGCCGGTCGAGCAGCGGCTTGTAGACGCGGTTGAACGCGTGCGCCGTCGAATAGATCGCAAAGCAGATCTGATTGTCCAATAGCTGGGCCGCGTCGGCCGCCTGTTTCTTCGCCATCTCAAGCCTCGCCATCCGGACCGGGCGCCCGACTCCATTGTGGGCCGGAGCCTGCCCGCATTCAATCACGCACAATTAAATGTGAGCTCATATATTTTGTATTGTGCACAATTAAATTGCGTGCAATATCGCTCCCATCGAAACCGCAACGAGGGAGATCCCCATGTCCGTGAATGTGCTCTACCGGACCAGCGCCAAGGCTACCGGCGGCCGCGATGGCCATGCCGCCACGCTCGACGGCGCGCTCGACGTCAAACTCACCACGCCCAAGGAACTCGGTGGAGGCGGCGGCGCCGGCAACAATCCCGAGCAGCTGTTCGCGGCCGGCTATGCCGCCTGCTTCATCGGCGCCATGAAATTCGTCGCCTCCCAAGGCGGCCCGAAAGTACCGGCCGACGCCTCGGTGACCTCGACCGTCGGCATCGGGCCCCGTTCGGCCGGCGGCTTTGGCCTCGACATCGAACTCGCGGTCTCGCTTCCCGGATTGGCGCGCGCGGATGCGGAGGCTCTGGTGGAGAAGGCCCATCAGGTATGTCCCTACTCCAACGCGACCCGCGGCAATGTGGACGTTCGCCTGAGCGTCGTCTGACCGATTGCCCGATTGGCCCGCCGCAAAGACCGGCGGGCCATTCGGCATGGCTGGATTGCCGGCGCTGCCGCGCATTTGCGCGCGGGCGTCCGTGATGCTTAATGGCATCAACGACAACGCCCAAAAAAACGTCCAAGAAGAAGCCCATGACGACTGAAACTGTCCCCGGCGCGATGGCCGGATTGCGCGTGATCGACCTGACGCGGGTTCTCGGCGGCCCCTATTGCACGCAAATCCTCGCCGATCACGGCGCCGATGTGATCAAGGTCGAGCCACCCGCGGGCGACGAGGTGCGCGACTGGGGCCCGCCCTTCCACGGCGAGGACGCGGCCTATTTCGTCGGCATCAACCGCAACAAGCGCTCGATCGGGCTCGACCTCGCTTCCGAGGGCGGCCGCGTCGTGCTGCTGAAGATGCTGGAAAGCGCCGACGTCCTGATCGAGAATTTCAAGCCGGGCACGCTGGACAAATGGGGCATCGGCAATGACGTGCTGCGCGCGAAATTTCCGCGGCTGGTGCACTGCCGGATTTCCGGCTTCGGCGCCGACGGCCCGCGCGGCGGCAATCCGGGCTATGACGCCATCATCCAGGCCATGACCGGCATGATCGCCGCGACCGGCTCGCCGCAAAGCGGCCCGATGCGGATCGGCGTTCCGCTGGTCGACATCACCACCGGGCTCTATGCGGCGATCGGCATTCTGATGGCGCTGTCGGAGCGGCAAAGATCCGGACTCGGGCAGTTTCTCGAAACCACGCTCTATGAGACCGGCCTCGCCATCATGCACCCGCACGCCGCGAACTATTTCA
>JBAUUA010000897.1:0-6796 GCA_049582465.1 Bradyrhizobium sp.
CAACAGGAGCGCTCAAGTTGAATCCAAGGGAGCTGGCGATGGCCGACGAAGCGCGTTCGCGACTGGGCCGCGGTCTTGCAAGTCTGATCGGAGATGTCGGCGGCGAGGCCGCGCATGTCGACCGACCGCGCGCGCAGCGCAAGGTGCCGATCGAATTCCTCAAACCCAATCCGCGCAATCCGCGCCGCACTTTTTCCGACACCGAGCTCGGCGAGCTCGCCGACTCGATCAAACAGCACGGCGTGATCCAGCCCATCGTCGTGCGGCCGGTCAAGGGCGCGCAGGACCGCTTCGAGATCATCGCCGGCGAGCGCCGCTGGCGCGCATCGCAGATCGCAGGCCTCCACGATGTGCCGATCGTGCCGGTCGACGTCAGTGACAGCGACGCGCTCGAGCTCGCCATCATCGAAAACGTCCAGCGCGAAGACCTCAATGCGATGGAAGAGGCGCAGGGCTATCACGCGCTCGCCAACGAATTCAAACGCAGCCAGGAAGAGATCGCGAAAATCGTCGGCAAGAGCCGCAGCCATGTCGCCAACATGATGCGGCTGACCAAGCTGCCGGCCGAGGTGCAGGCCTATATCGCGCTTGGCCAATTGTCGGCCGGCCACGCCCGTGCGCTGATCGGCGTGCCGGATCCGCTCGCCGCCGCCAAGCGCATCGTCGAGGAAGGCCTCAACGTGCGCCAGACCGAGGCGCTGGCGCATGTCGAGGGCGTGCCGGAGCGCAAGCCGCAGAAGGCGCGCGGCAGCAGCAAGGCGAAGGATGCCGATACGGTCGCGCTGGAGAAAACCGTCAGCGACGCGCTCGGGCTCGTCGTCAGCATCGACCACCGCGATCCCGGCGGCGTCGTGCACATCCGCTACCGCGAGCTCGATCAGCTCGACGAAATCGTGCGCAGGCTGGGTACCAAGGGCTGACTTCCTTACATCGCCCCGCTTGCGGGAAGAGGTGCAGGAGACATCATCCTCTCCTGCGCGCGTTCACCGCAATCGACAGCAGTGCCCGCTGGGCGATCACCGCCGCCAGCGGCGCCTGCTTGCGCATCTCCAGCGCGGCCGTTGCGAGTTGATCGATAATCAGCACCAGCCGCGCCGGATTGAAATTGCGCAGCGCGGTTTCGACCATCGGCTTTCGCGAAAAGTGCAGGCGCGGGAATCCGCTGTCGAGCAGGGATGACAGCGGCGTCCCTTCCGCGAGCGCCAGTGCTGATTTGTGCAGCCAGGCCGCCTGCCGCTGGGCCGCGGAGATGATCATGCCGGGATAGGTGCCGGCGATCATGGCCTTGGCGAATTCGGTCTCGACCAGCTCCGGCCTTCCCGCAAAGGCACCGTCCACGATCGGATCGAGCTTCAGCTCGGACGCATCCGCCACCACGGTCATCACGTCGTCGAGCGTGACTTCGCCGTTGCCGTGGGCGTAGAGCGCGAGCTTCTTCAGTTCGTTGCGCGAGGCCTGGCGGTCGCCGCCCAGCAGCGACACCAGCGTCGCGCGGGCATCCGGCGCGATGCGCAGATTGGAAAGCCGCAATTCATCGTCGATCAGTTTTGCGAGGTCGCGTTCGCCGTCGGGATAGCAGGCGATCGCGACCGCGGTCTTGGCGCGCTCGCAGGCCTTGCGCAGCGGCGACTCCGGCCGCAGCTCGCCTGCCTCGATCACGACGCGGCAATCCTTCAGCTGTGCCTCCGCCAGGGTGTCGATGCCGCTGGCAAAACTGCGGGACCCGGCGCGGACGCGGATCGCGCGGCGGCCGCCGAACAACGGGATCGTCATCGCCTCATCGACCAGCCGCGACGGCTCGGCCGAAAGCTCGTCGCCATCCAGCCTCACCAGCGAGAACGGATCGTTGGGATCGTCGACCGCGGATGCCAACAGCGCCTCGGCGCGTTCGCGGATCAGGCCGGCATCGGGACCGTAAAGCAGGATGATCGGACGGCCCGGATCCGGCCGGGCCAGAAAGGCATCGATTTCTTTTCCGCGAAGCGCGACCACAATCAGCCCATTCTGGGTTTCGTCATTCCGGAATGGTCCGAAAGACCAGACCTCAGATGCGCAATTGCGCATCGGGGAAGCTCGAGATTCCGGTTTCGCGCGAACACACGCCCCGGAATGACAGGGTTTTCAGGTGCCGGCGACGAAGAAGGAGGCCAGCCGGGTCTGGATATTATCCGCGATCTCCTGGGCGGCGCGATCCTCGGCGTCGCGATAGGCGCGGGTACGGGCGAAGCGCTGCAGGGAGCCGGGAATGTCGTAGGTCACCCGCGAGAACGTCGTGCCGGTCATGACCGATTTGTTCGTGGCGAGTTCGATCAGATTGTATTGCGCGTCGATGCCGTAATTCTCGCTGGAGGGCAGCGCGGTGTTCGGATCAATCATCAGCGACGAACGGCTGGTGCTGAAGCGGATCACCAGCCGATGGGTCGGTGGCATGCCGGTGGCGCTGCCATAGAGCTTGAACGCCAGTGCGTTGCGGATTTCGACCCCGAGCCGCGCGTCCCGCGAGGCATTGGGCTTGTCGATAGGCGGCAGTTCCACGCCCATCAGCTTTTCGCGCAGGCCGGGGCTGCCGTCGGTATGTTCGGCATACATCGGCTGGAAGCAGCCGGCCGTCAGCGCCGCCAAGGCGGCCACGGCCAGAAGCCGGCCGGTGATGCTCAACCTAGCCAACGACATTCACGATCCTCATGGGAACAACGATCACCTTGCGAACGGCCTTGCCGCCCAGGGCTTGTCTTACCGCATTGAGGGCCAGAACGGCAGCCTCTATCTCGGGATTTTCGGCACCCCGTGGCACGGTTACATCACCCCGTTTCTTGCCGTTGACCTGAACCACCAGCGTGACCGTGTCTTCAACCAGTAAATCGCGTTCGATTTTGGGCCAATCGGCCTCCGACACCAGGCCGGATTGCCCCAGCGCCTGCCAGCATTCCTCGGCCAGATGCGGCATCATTGGTGCGACCAGTTGAACA
The DNA here is from genome assembly GCA_049582465.1 of Bradyrhizobium sp. GTDB lineage: Bacteria > Pseudomonadota > Alphaproteobacteria > Rhizobiales > Xanthobacteraceae > Bradyrhizobium. The sequence continues at coordinate 2,970 of JBAUUA010000897.1, forward strand.
AGGATAACCGCGGCCTCGCGAATCGCCCACGCCAGATCGGCGGACGGCTGTCCCTCCCGCGCCAGCGTCTCGCCCAGCGCATTGGCGAACTCCCGGATATAGGCCAGGCAGACGTTGAAATGCAGTCTTTCGATGCCGGTCGTGACCTTGTCCAGCGCCCCGTGCGCCGCCTTGCGCAGCGCCAGCGCATCGGGACCGAACGAAGCCGGCCGCGCCGCCGCCGCCGCCTTCGAGCTATCGGCTGATTCGTTGACCAGCCGCCACAGCCGCTGCACGAAGCGCGAGGCGCCCTGCACGCGCTCGTCGCTCCAGATCACGTCGCGGTCGGGCGGGGAGTCCGACAGCATGAACCAGCGCGCGACGTCGGCACCGTAGGTCGCGATGATGTCGTCAGGATCGACGGTGTTCTTCTTCGACTTCGACATCTTCTCGATCGGGCCGATCGAGATGTCCTCGCCCGTGGCCAGCAGGCTGGCGCGGCGGCCATTACCTCCGACCTCGACCTTGACCTCGGCTGGCGTGATGTAGCTGCCGTCCGCCTTTTGATAGGTCTCATGCACCACCATGCCCTGGGTGAACATGCCGGCGAACGGCTCGTCCAGGCCGATATGGCCGGTGGCCTTCATGGCGCGGGTGAAGAAGCGGCTGTACAACAGATGCAGGATGGCGTGCTCGACGCCGCCGATATACTGGTCGACCGGCATCAGCCGGTCCACCACGCCGGGCGTGGTCGGCGCTTTCTCGTTCCAGGGATCGGTGAAGCGCGCGAAGTACCAGGACGAATCGACGAACGTATCCATGGTGTCGGTTTCGCGCTGGGCTTTAGTCCCGCATTGCGGGCAGGCGACGTGCTTCCAGGTCGGGTGATGGTCGAGCGCGTTGCCCGGTCTGTCGAAGCTGACGTCCTCGGGCAGCACCACCGGCAGATCCTTGTCCGGCACCGGCACGACATCGCATTTCGGGCAGTGGATCACCGGGATCGGGCAGCCCCAGTAGCGCTGGCGCGAAATGCCCCAGTCGCGCAGGCGGAAATTCACCTGGCGCTCGCCAACCGGCATGTTGCCGCGCAGCTCGGTCTCCAGCCGTTTTGCCACTTCTTCCTTGGCCTGATCGATGGTCATGCCGTCGAGGAAGCGGGAATTGATCATGCGGCCGTCGCCGTCATAGGCGGTGTCGGTGATGACGAAGGTCGTGGGGTCCTGGCCCTCGGGACACACCACGGGGACGTTGCCGAGCCCGTATTTGTTGACGAAATCGAGGTCGCGCTGGTCGTGCGCCGGACAGCCGAAAATTGCGCCGGTGCCGTATTCCATCAGCACGAAATTTGCCACGTAGACCGGCAGCTTCCAGCCGGGATCGAACGGGTGGATCGCCTTGATGCCGGTATCAAAACCCTGCTTCTCGGCGGTGTCGATGATCTCCTGCGCGGTGCCGATGCGTTTGGTCTCGGCGATGAACTCCGCCAGTTTGGGATTTTTGGCGGCCGCCGCCTGCGCCAGCGGATGATCGGCGGCGATCGCCATGAACTTGGCGCCGAACAGCGTGTCGGGCCGCGTCGTGAAGATTCGCAGCTCGCTCTCGCCTTCGGGCGTGGTCGCGGGATCGAGCGCGAAACGGATCAGCAGGCCCTCGGAGCGGCCGATCCAGTTGCGCTGCATCAGCCGCACCTTGTCGGGCCAGCGATCCAGCCGGTCCAGCGCGTCCAGCAGATCCTGCGAGTACTTCGTGATCTTGAAGACCCACTGGTTCATCTCGCGCTGTTCGACGACGGCGCCCGAGCGCCAGCCGCGGCCGTCGATCACCTGCTCGTTGGCGAGCACGGTCATGTCGACCGGATCCCAGTTGATCTTGCGCTTCTCGCGCTCGGCCAGACCGGCGCGCAGGAAATCCAGGAACATCTTCTGCTGATGCTTGTAGTAAGCGGGATCGCAGGTCGCGAATTCGCGTGACCAGTCGAGCGAGAGCCCGATCGATCGCAACTGCTTCTTCATCGCGGCGATGTTGTCGTAGGTCCACGCCTTCGGGGCCACCTTGCGCTCGATCGCGGCATTTTCCGCCGGCAGCCCGAACGCGTCCCAGCCCATCGGGTGCAGCACGTTGAAGCCCTTGACCCGCATGAAACGCGCCAGCACGTCGCCGAGCGTGTAGTTCCGGACATGCCCGATATGGATCCGCCCGGACGGGTAGGGGAACATCTCGAGCACGTAATATTTCGGCCGGGGATCGTCGTTCTTGGCGTTAAAGATCGCCTTTTCGTCCCACTGGCGTTGCCAGCGCGGCTCGGATTCACGGGCGTTGTAGCGTTCGGAGGTCATGGAATCTAAGGGCTTTTTGTGGATTCGCGTCCCATTTGGGGACGGCGGACTAGGCCACAAAAGCGGCTTTGGGGTCAACGCCCCGCATCTCGAAATGCCCGGCGGCGGCCTCGGCCCGCCAGCGCGACCGAGCCGTCGGTCGGCCACCCGGCTTCCGAGCGCGGCGTTGGGCCTGAGGGTCCGATGGCTGCGGTGCGTGGCCCCTGGCCGATCGGAACATTTCGCTCGATCGGATTGAGGCAGGGTTAACGCTTCCATGGGACGATAGGGTGGGCAAACAGCAACCAGCAGACGCGGGGTCGTTTTAGATCGTGGCCGGGGACGCGTTCGACGAGCTTGATTTCGAATACGCCGCTTCTGTCGCGGAAAAAGCCGTTCGCTCGATGTCGCAACATCGGGTGCCCCCGACGCCGAACAATTTTCACACCTGGTTCAAATATTCCCTCGGCACCTCGCCCGTTCTCAAGCGGGCCATCGACATCCTGATCGGCAACAAGCGAAAGTTCGACACCACCACCAATCGCGACCTGTTCGCCATGTATGTCCGAGCGGACACCGGCGACGACACCGACTTCAACAACGTCCCGCAACAGCTCCATTCGGTCATGACCTCCGCCAAGGAGTATCTGAACACGGCCATCGCCGATAACCGGTCGCAAATGATGGCGATCGGCGATATCGCCGAGCGGAGTGAAGTCGGGGTCGATCCAGCGCCACTGGTCGAAGATCTGCTGAACGAGCTGGCCAAGGCGGTCAACCGGGCGGCGAAGCTGGAGCAACGCTTCGCCGAGTCGACGCGAGAGCTGGATGCGATCCGCGACTCCCTGAACAAGTCGGAGGAGCGGGCCAAGACAGACACGCTCACCGATCTGCCGAACCGCCGTGCGCTAGATGAGTTCTTCCGCAAGGCCCAGATTGCGGCGATGGAAAAGGGCGAGCCGCTCAGCGTCCTGCTGATCGACATCGATCATTTCAAGAAGATCAACGACAATTTTGGACACGGGGTGGGCGATCAGGTGCTCCGGTTGATGGCCGGCGTCCTGAAGGAACGGCTGCGGGAATCCGATCTGCCCGCCCGATACGGCGGCGAGGAACTGATCGCCGTGCTTCCGGGCGCCGACCTTGCCACCTGCACAGCGGTGGCCGAGCGGATACGCCGCGTGATCTCGGAGTGTCAGATCACGCGCCGCTCGACCAAAGAGCTTCTTCCCAGCATCACGGTTTCCATCGGCGTTGGTCAATTTCAGTTCGGCGAGTCGATGTCGGATTTGATCGAGCGATGCGATCGCGCGCTTTATCTCGCCAAGAAGAACGGCCGGGACCGGGTCGTGACCGAGGAAGAGCTTGATCGGGAACTGGCTGCGACCTGAAGCGCATCCGGGCGAAGCGAACGCCGGTTCGCGCAAAGACAAAGCGTCAGGATAAATTACAGAGCCTAGCACTACTTTGGCAGATTTCGACGATTGATTGGCGAAACTGGATTCCCGAATCAGATTTTCAATGATTCATGGG
>JBAUUA010000898.1:0-3257 GCA_049582465.1 Bradyrhizobium sp.
ATCGAATGTTTCAGGGCGTGGATGAGGGTGATGCGCATGGCGGTCAATCTGGCTTTGGGCCGTCGGGGGTGTCAATGTTGCATGGTGCGGTCGAGGTAGTTCAACTTCGTCGTCCCCGCGAAAGCGGGGACCCATAACCACGAGCGTTGGTTGCTTCACGATGCTGGGGCAACAATGCCTCTACCAATGATCCGCGGTGGTTATGGGTCCCGGCTCGCGCTTCGCTTGGCCGGGACGACGAGAGCTTTTTCACGTTTCACCGAAAAATATTCAGCGCCGCATATTGCAGCAGCATGATCGTCTTGGCGTCGACGATGCGGCCGTCGTCGATCATGGCGAGCGCCTGGTCGATCGGCAATTCCAGCACCTCGATGTCTTCGCCCTCGTCGGCGAGGCCGCCGCCATCGCCAACCTTCATCTTCGGATCGTATTCGGCGACGAAGAAGTGCAGTTTTTCGGTGACCGCGCCGGGGCTCATGAAGGCTTCGAATATCTTCCTGATGTCGCCGAGCCGGTAGCCGGTTTCCTCCTCTGCTTCCGCGCGCATCCGCACCTCCGGCGAGGCGTCGTCCAAGAGACCCGCGGCCGCCTCGATCAGCAGATCGTCATGGCCGTTGACATAGGCCGGATAACGGAATTGCCGCACCAGCACCACGGTGCGTTGCTTGAGGTTGTAGGGCAGCAGCGTCGCGGCATTGCCGCGGTCGAAGGTCTCGCGGGTTTGCGTCTGCCACTCGCCGTCGCTGCGCCGCCATTCGAAGGTGGTATCCTTCAGCGTGGCGTAGTTATCCGAAAGCACGCGGACGTTCTTGACGCGGATGCGGTCGGAGACGGACATGAGCTGCCTGCCGGTTTCGATTACGGTGTCGGCTCGCGCCCGTCGAGCCATTTGGCGAAGGTCACGGTTTCCTGGTTGTAGTAGCCGATTGAGCGGTAGAACGCGTGGACTTTCGTGTTCTCCTTGCGCACCATGAGCTGGAGTTTCAGGATGCCGCGCGCACGCAGCCAGTCTTCCGCGGCGCTCATAATGGCGCGACCAAAACCCTTGAAGCGATGCTCGGGATCGGCGGTCACGTAGTAGACCCAGCCGCGATGGCCGTCATGGCCGACCAGCACGGAAGCCACGAGCGCGCCGCCGTTCCGCCCCAGCAGCACCGTCGAGTTCACTTCCTTGCGCGCCAGCGCGATATCGGCGCCGGGGTCGTTCCAGGGCCGCGTCGACCCGCAGCGCTGCCACAGCGCGATCGCCTCGGGGATATCGCCGTCCTCGATTGGCTTGATGCTCAGGGCGTGAGCGTCCGCAGCAGCACTCACAACACTTTTCCCGGGTTCATGATGCCAAGCGGATCGAGCATCGCCTTGATGCCGCGCATCAGCTCGATCGCCACCTTGTCTTTCACCTCGGGCAGTTCCTCGCGCTTGAGCACGCCGATGCCGTGCTCGGCGGAGATCGATCCGCCCATCTTCAGCACGATGGCGAATACCACCGCATTGACGTCGTGCCAGCGGCCCATGAAATCGGCGGTGTCGCCGCCGATCGGCTGGCTGACATTGTAGTGGATGTTGCCGTCGCCGAGATGGCCGAACGGCACCGGCCGCGCGCCCGGGATCAGTCTTACTACGGCGGCGTTGGCTTGCTCGATGAAATCCGGCACCGCGACGACAGGCACCGAGATGTCGTGCTTGATCGAGCCGCCTTCCGGCTTCTGCGCCGCCGACATCTCGTCGCGCAGCTTCCAGAACGCCGAGCGCTGGCTCAAATTCGCCGCGATCACGGCGTCATCGACGATTTCCCTTTCCAGCCCCTGCGCCAGGATCGCCTCCAGCGTGGCGCGGGCGTCGTCGCGCGGCGACGACAATTCCATCAGCACGTACCAGGGATGCTTGCTCGCCAGGGGATCGCGGATGTCGATGCCATGACGCACGCTGAAATCCACCGCGATGTCGGACAGCAATTCAAAGCTGGTCAGCGTGCCCGCCGCCTCGTTCTGCGAAATCGACAACAGCTTCAGCGCGGCCGCCGGCGACTTGAGGCCGACATAGGCGGTTTCCACCGCCCGCGGCTTCGGAAACAGTTTCAGGGTCGCAGCCGTGATGATGCCGAGCGTGCCCTCGGCGCCGATGAAGAGGTTGCGCAGATCGTAGCCGGTATTGTCCTTTTTCAACTTCGACAGCGAGTTGAGAATGCGGCCGTCGGCCAGCACCACTTCCAGCCCGAGCGCCATCTCGCGCGCGACGCCAAAAGCGAGCGCGCCAGTGCCGCCGGCATTGGTGGAGAGGTTGCCGCCGATGGTGCAGCTTCCTTCGGCACCGAGCGACAGTGGAAACAGCCGGTCGACCTCGGCGGCGCGCTGCTGGGCGATCTGCAGCACCACGCCGGCCTCGCAGGTCATGGTGTTGGAAGCCGTGTCGATGTCGCGGATCCTGTCCATCCGCCGCATCGAAATGACCACCTCGCCGTTATGTGGCGTCTGCCCGCCGACGAGGCCGGTGTTGCCGCCCTGCGGCACCAGCGCCAGGCGCTGTTCGCTGGCGAGCTTGCAGATCGCGGCGACCTCCGCGGTCGAGCCCGGCCGCAGCACCAGAGGCGAGCGGCCGTGAAACAGGTCGCGCTCCTCGGTGAGGTAGGGCGCGATCTCGGCCGCGTCCGTCACCGCATATTTGTCGCCGACGATGGCGCGGAACCGCGCGATCAGGTCGGGCGACAGCGGCGACGCGGCGGGCTTGGCGATATTCATCTCGTTCTCTTCGCATTCGTCATCCCCGGGGAGCTCGCCGCGCTTGCGGCGAGCCTCGAAGGATGTGTTCGTGATGCCGTCATCCTTCGAGGCTCGCAAGAGCTCGCACCTCAGGATGACGGCCAACTATATCAGTCCCGCTCCACCGCGGCGCGGCGCAGCCGGTCGTTGATGGCTTCGCCGAGCCCGTGATGCGGCACCGGCATGACGGCGATGGCGCGCGCGCCGCTGGCATCGAGCGCGCGAAGATAGCCGAAAAGGTTGGCGGCGGCCTCGTCGAGATCGCCGCGCACGGACAAATTCATCAGCGGTGTGCTCGCGTCAACACCCGCGACTGCATCGGGCCCAAACGCCAGCAGCGCCTCTCCGGGCTCGACCCTGCCGGCATCGAGCCGCACCCGCGTGCGCGGGGCGTAGTGCGAGGCGAGCATCCCCGGCGCGAGCGGCTGGCCGTCGTCGCTATTCGCGGGCGGCTGCGCCAGCGCCCGGCCAAGCACGCGTTCGATCTCGCCGCGCGGC
>JBAUUA010000899.1:0-4092 GCA_049582465.1 Bradyrhizobium sp.
GTGTAAAGATAAGGCTTGACCCGCGCAAACCATATCTTTACGATGTAAAGATAACATTAAGGGAGCAAACCGATGCTTGAGGCAAAGGCGACGACGGCGGCCCGGACCAATCTGGCGCCGATTCCGATGGAATGCGACGCGCCGTTTCTCAAAGTGGTGGGCGAATTGCCGCGCGAGCTCAACGGCACGCTCTACCGCAACGGCCCCAATCCGCAGTTCGACTCGCCCGGCGCGCACTGGTTCGTCGGCGACGGCATGCTGCACGCCTTTCACCTCGAGAACGGCCGCGCCAGTTACCGCAACCGCTGGGTCCGTACCCCCAAATGGCTGGCCGAACATGACGCCGGCCGCGCGCTGTTCGGCGGCTTCGGCCGCAGGCTACCCGACACGCCCGCCTCGGTGACGCAAGACGGCGGCGTCGCCAACACCAACATCATCTTCCATGCCGGGCGCCTGCTGGCGCTCGAGGAAGCCCATCTGCCGACCGAGATCGAGCCCGGCACCCTGAAGACGCGCGGCTATTGCACCTATGGCGGCGCCATCGCGGGACCGTTCACGGCCCATCCCAAGATCGATCCGGTCACCGGCGAAATGGTGTTCTTCGGCTACAACGCGGCGGGACCGCTCACCCCTGCCCTCTCCTTCGGATCCATCAATGCCTCGGGCGCGGTGACGCGCTTCGAACGGTTCGAGGCGCCCTATGCCAGCATGGTGCACGACTTCATCGTCACCGAGCATCACATGCTGTTTCCGGTCCTGCCCATCACCGGCAGCATGACCCGCGCGATGGCCGGCCAGCCGCCCTATGCCTGGGAGCCGGAAAAAGGCGCCTATGTCGGGGTCATGAAGCGCCACGGCTCGGCCGGCGACATCGTCTGGTTCCGCGCCGAGAGCTGCTACGTCTTTCATGTCATGAATGCCTGGGAGGACGGCAGCCGCATCGTCGCCGACGTCATGCAGTTCGAGGAAGCCCCGCTGTTCCCTCACCCCGACGGCCGGCCGACCGATCCGGACAAGTCGCGCGCGCGGCTGTGCCGCTGGACCTTCGATCTCGCGGGGAATACCGACCGCTTCACGCAGACCCATCTCGACGATTTGACCGGCGAATTCCCCCGCATCGACGAACGCCGCGCCGGTGCTGCGAGCCGCCACGGCTGGTACGCCTGCGCCAATCCAGATCTGCCGATGTTCGGCGCGCTGTCGGGCATCGTGCATGTCGACGGCAAGGGCGCGCGGCTCGGCAAATATCTCCTGCCCACCGGCGACACCATCTCCGAGCCGGTGTTCGTCGCCCGCGGCGACGATGCCGCCGAGGGCGATGGCTGGCTGCTCGCGGCGGTCTGGCGCGCAGCCGAGAACCGCAGCGATCTCGCGGTCTTCAACGCCACCGACGTCGAAGCCGGCCCCGTCGCGCTGGTGCAGCTTGGCCACCGGGTGCCCGACGGCTTTCACGGCAATTGGGTCGGCGCGGGGTGAGCCGCGTGAGGCGACGCGGAAAAGCCCTTCCTCGTCATTCCGGAACGCGCCCCTTGGCGCGGGCTTTCGCGCGCCCCAGATGACAATGCAATAAGCGAATTGATGCACCTAAGCAGCTGTAATTACTTGAGATAACCCTCCTACCTCACATTATTTTGACACTGTAAAGATTTCCCTTGACCGCCGCTCCTTCCACGCCTAGGGTCATCTTGACATTGTAAAGATTGGCCGAGGCTGCCATGATGATTTTCCTGATCCTTGCCCCCTATGGCGCGTTCGCGACCCTGATGCTGTTCGCATCGGCGGCAACCAGCCTGTTCGTTTCAGCAGCGATCTGCCTCGGCGTGGTCGCGCTCGACGTCTTCAAAGGCCGCTCGATCAAGATGCTCGGCACCGGCTCGGCGATCCTGTTCGCCGCGCTCGGCTGCTACATCACGCTGGTCGATACCGGCGTGAGCAGCACGCAAGTGAAACTAGCGGTCGACGCCGGCGTGCTGGCGATCTCGCTCGGCTCGCTGCTGATTCGCCGGCCGTTCACGCTGCAATATGCCCGCGAAGTGGTCGATGCCGAGACGGCGCAATTGCCGGGCTTCCTGCACGCCAACTTTGTTATCACCTGGGCGTGGACCGCCGCCTTCGTGTTGATGGTGCTGGCCAATGTGCTCCTGATATATCTGCCGGGCCTGCCGCTCTGGATCGGAATCGCGATCGCGTTCGCCGCCCGCAACACCGCCGTCTACTTCACCAAATGGTATCCGGAATATCACCGGGCGAAATTCGCGACTTCCATCCCTCGCGCAAGCACTCCATAAGACCGTTTCTCCGACCCGGAGGATGACATGCTGATATTGCTAGCTCGCCTCGTCGCTCTGCTGGTTGCAACAATAAAAGGATTCAAAGGGGGCAAGGGACGATGAAGGACGTATTCGTCAAGCTCGGCACCGATTTTCTCTCCGCCATCGTGTTCCTGGTGCTTTATTTGACCACCGGCAATGTCGTGCTGGCGACATCGGTGGCGATCGCAGGCGCGGTGGCGCAGGTTGTCTACGCCCGCGTCAAGAACCAGCCACTCGGCTTCATGACCTATGCGAGCCTCGGGCTCGTGATCGTGCTCGGCACCGCGACGCTGCTCACCAGCGATCCCCGTTTCGTGCTGGCAAAGCCCTCGATCGCGCATTTCGCGATCGGCGCCATCATGCTCAAGCGCGGCTGGCTGCTGCGCTACATGCCGCCGATCGTGACCGAGACCATTCCGGAATACGTCACTTTCGCCGGCTACGCCTGGGCGGCGCTGATGTTCGCGCTGGGGCTCGGCACCATCGCGGTCGCCTCGACCGGCGACCTCAAGCTGTGGGCGTTCTATGTCTCGGTGGTGCTGATCGGGGCGAAGCTTGCCGCCTTCGCCGTGCAATATATTTCGTTTCGCCTGCTCGTCACCAGCCGGATTCGCGCCGCGCGGGCTTCTGCCATTTGAAGCCGTTTCAAGATGGGCTATACCGCGCCCTAGCGACCCTCGATCCCAGAACCATTCCGGTTTTGCGAACAAAGACCTTCAAGGAGACCTATAGATGGCCGTGGACGGAAACTGGAATATCACGATGTCGACGCCGATGGGCGAGCGCAACGCGACGCTGACGCTGAAGAGCGCCGGCGGCGCGCTGACGGGGACGCAGGGCGCGGACGGCAATTCCGGCGAGATTTTCGACGGCACCGTGAGCGGCGACGACGTGGCCTGGAAGATCTCCATCACCAACCCGATGCCGCTGACGCTCGCCTTCTCCGGCAAGGTGGCCGGCGACAGCATGTCCGGCGAAATGGGCATCGGCCCGATGGGCAGCTTCCCGTTCACGGGGAAAAGGGCGTAAGGCGTTCTCGTGGTCGTCCCGGCGAAAGCCGGGACCCATACGCCGCAGCGGGAATTGTTGGCGTGATGCTTGACGGCTTTCCCTCAACAATCGAATCCTGTGATTGTGGGTCCCGGCTTACGCCGGGACGACCGTCTGAGCGACTGCCCCCTCACCCCAGATTCAATTCCTTGAAGAAGTCGTTGCCCTTGTCGTCGATGATGATGAAGGCCGGGAAATCCTCGACCTCGATGCGCCAGATCGCTTCCATGCCGAGTTCGGGATACTCCACCACCTCGACCTTCTTGATGCAGAATTCGGCCAAGTTCGCCGCCGAGCCGCCGATCGAAGCGAGATAAAAGCCGCCGTGCTTCTTGCACGCGTCACGTACCTGCGCCGAGCGGTTGCCCTTGGCGAGCGAAATCATTGAGCCGCCGGCGGCCTGGAACTGGTCGATGTAACTGTCCATCCGCCCGGCGGTGGTCGGACCGAACGCGCCCGAGGCATAACCCGCCGGCGTCTTCGCAGGACCGGCGTAATAGATCGGATGGTTCTTGAAATACTCCGGCATGCCTTTCCCGGCTTCCAGCCGCTCGCGCAATTTCGCGTGCGCCAGATCGCGCGCGACAATCAACGTGCCCGTGAGCGACAGCCGAGTCTTCACCGGATATTTCGACAGCTGCGCGAGGATTTCTTTCATCGGCCTGCGCAGGTCGACCTTGACCACCTGCCCGCCGAGTTTTTCCTGATCGACCTCCGGCAGGTATTGCGC
>JBAUUA010000900.1:0-2015 GCA_049582465.1 Bradyrhizobium sp.
GCATAACGGCGTGGAGATCGGCAAGCGCGATTTTCTCGGGGTGAATTAGCGCCACCCGTCATTCCGGGGCAGCCCGCGGGGCTGAACCCGGAATCTCGAGATTCCGGGTTCGCGCTTCGCGCGCCCCGGAATGACTCCAATTGAAATTGCGAGAGCGCCGCCGCGCCGATCTCGCCCTGACAGTGCCGTTCAACCACCAAGGCACCGGCGGGGAGATCGCCCGTGCTGCGCTATTCCTGATTTCGAAAGAATCTTCCTTCGTCAACCCGCATACGCTGCCTGTTGACGCAGGTCATATGGCCGGGATCTTGCGGGCCTAGACTGCACTTTTCGAATGGCTGGCGGCTTGCGACGGCCTTCCGCAGTGCACACCTCGTCTATACCTTTCATTCAAACCCGCCTCACCTCCCAGCCTCCACAACTACCCGAAAGCCAAAAAAATGAGCACGTCGTCCAAACTCTTCGAGCCCTATAAACTTGGCTCGATCACGCTTCCCAACCGACTTGTGATGGCGCCGCTGACGCGCAACCGCGCGGTTGCGGGCCTGGTGCCGAGCCCGCTCGCGGTCGAATATTATGGGCAGCGCGCTTCCGCCGGCCTCCTCGTCACCGAAGCGAGCCAGATCTCGCAACAGGGCCAGGGCTATCAGGACACGCCCGGCATCTATTCCAGGGAACAGGTCGCCGGCTGGCGCAAGGTGACGGACCGGGTACACGAGCGCGGCGGGCGCATCTTCATCCAGCTCTGGCATGTCGGCCGCATCTCGCACACCTCGCTGCAGCCGAACAACGGCGCGCCGGTTGCACCATCGGCGATCCGCGCCAAGGGCAAGACCTTCGTCAATAACAGCTTCACCGACATCTCCGAGCCGCGCGCGCTGGCGCTGGAGGAAATTCCAAGGATCATCGAAGGTTTCAAGCGCGGCGCTGCGAATGCGCTGGAAGCAGGTTTCGACGGTGTCGAGATCCACGGCGCCAACGGCTATCTGCTCGATCAGTTCGCCAAGGACGGTGCCAACAAGCGCACCGATGCCTATGGCGGATCGATCGAGAACCGCGCCAGGCTCATGCTCGAGGTTGCAAAAGCGGTGGCCGCCGAAGCCGGCGCAGAGCGCACCGGCATCCGGATCTCGCCGGTGACGCCGGCCAACGATGTCTCCGATAGCAATCCGCAGCCGCTGTTCGACTACATCGTCGATCGCCTGAACGCCCTGAAACTCGTCTACCTCCACGTCATCGAAGGCGCCACCGGCGGCCCGCGCGACATCGCGCCGTTCGATTACGCGTCCTTGCGCAAGCGCTTTTCGGGCGCCTACATGGCCAACAACGGCTACGACTTCGAGCTTGCCAACAAGGTGTTGGCGGCTGACGAGGCCGACCTGATCGCGTTCGGAAAACTGTTCATTTCGAATCCCGATCTGGTCGAACGCTTCAAGCGCGGCGCGCCATTGAACGCGCCAGACAAGGCGACGTTCTACGGCGGCGGCGCCAAGGGCTATACGGATTATCCGACCCTGAGCGCCGCGCTGGACCCGGCGGAGTAAGGCCCGCTGCCGCAAACCGTCATTCCGGGGCGCGCGTTAGCGCGAACCCGGAATCTCCCGCCGACAATCCCGGGATTCCGGGTTGAACGCTTCGCGTCGTCCCGGAATGACGCTTCAACAGCACGATGACCGGCGCCTTGCAGGCCCACCCCGTTGTTCTAATGTGCCGGCATGAGCCAGCACTCCCCCGAGGATATCGTTCGCCGCGCCACCGCCGCCTTCAATGCCGGTAGCCGCGACGAGGCCCGCAAACTATGCGAGCAGGGGCTGAGCCGCGCGCCCGGCGATCCCATGCTCAGCCATCTGCTGGCCGCCGTGCTGTTTTCGCAAGGGGAGATCGATTCCGCGCGCGGCCATGTCGAGACCAGTCTGGCAAAACGGCCGGGCAATGCGGCCGCGCATCTGCTTGCCGCACGCGTCGCCCGTGCCGCCAATGAGTTTGACGCCGCGTTGTCTCATCTCGATCGGGCC
>JBAUUA010000901.1:0-1729 GCA_049582465.1 Bradyrhizobium sp.
CGTCGCAGGCGAGCAGTTCGACGCTTCGGATCTTCGAGTCCTTGGTCATGGCCTTCCTTTTCTTGTTCTTCGCGCCGACCTGGGAGATTTGGCTCGACGGGCGCCACTGGAATGAACGATGAGAGAGATGAGCGGTGCCGTTATTCCGCCGCCTGAGATGATGGCGGGCGCATGGTGTCGACGCCGTCGGCTTCGGTCGCCGAGATCGTGGTGCGCACCATCAGGCGCGCGTCAGGCGCGGGCCAGGGCCGTCCGCGATGCATGGTCGCGCGGTTGTCCCACATCACGACGTCGCCTTTGCGCCATTGGTGCAGATAGCTGGTGCCGGGTGCGGTCGCCAACGCCATCAGTTCGTCGATCAGTTTTTCCCCCGCGGCCTTCTCCATCCCTTCGATCGCACAGGCATGCGAGGCGAGGTAGATGGCGCCGCGGCCATTGACGGGATTGTTCCACACCATGCGCCAGCATTGCGGCGGCAGCGCCGCGCGTTCTTCGGGGCTGGCGAGATCCGGCGCGATCTGGGCGCGCGAATGCGCGTAATCGTGCCAGGCAAAGGAATTTTGCAGTCTGTCGCGCAGGTCAGGGCCGAGCCGCTCGAAGGCGAGGCGGGTCGAGACATATTCGGTCTCGCCGCCGTTCGCCGCGATGATCCGCGCCGACAGGATCGATGTCAGCGCCGGCACGCGCTTGAACGACGAGTCGGTATGCCAGAGCTGGTTGGCCTTGTTGCGCAGCGAAAGCCGGTGATCCGGCGGCACCACTTTTCCATCGGGGCCGATGGTCGAGAGGATCACGAAATGCGAGCCGGTGCCCTGCGAGCCGACCTTGGTCACCTCCGGTGGTCCGAAGCGACGGGAAAAGGCGAGCTGAACCTCGTCGGTCACCTCCTGGCCGCGAAACACCAGAACGGAATGCTCCTCGAAGGCCGCGCGCACCTCCGCATAGGCGTCGTCGTCGGAGGCAACATCGGCAAGCCTGACGCCGCGCAATTCCGCGCCGAATCCCGGACCCAACGGCACGATGTCCATCGGCGAGCCTCCCTTTGTCGTTTTATCCGACGTTACGGCAAATCGGCCGGGGCAGCAACGATCGCTGGCGATCTGAATTCGATCCCGGCGCGCGAACGCGGGCGATCGGCAAAGCCATTCCAGTTGACATGACGGTCAATCGGCCCTGTATTTCCGCTATTGCCAGCGACCTACTGATTTGCTCGAACCCCGGGAGGACGCCATGCCAGGCTTCAATCGACGCGATGCTTTGAAGATGTCCGCGAGTTTCGCGCTGGCCGCTGCGGCCGGCGGATTTTCCTGTGTCGAGATGGCCAAGGCAGGTCCGATCGAGGTGCCGACGATCGACAAGCTCAGCGTCCGCGTGCTGGTCGACAGCGCCACCGATATCTTCTTCAAGCCGCAGACGGCGGGCGGGGTGAAGACGGAACCCGGCCGTTCCGCCGATACGACGCGCCCGCTGCACAGCGAATGGGGGCTGTCACTGCTGCTGGAGCCGCAGCGCGGCGATGAGAAGCGGACTTTCCTGCTGGATTTCGGTTGGACGCCCGAGACCATCAACGGCAACATGGATCTGCTCAAGGTCGATCCGGCCAAGATCGATACGCTCATCATGAGCCACGGCCATTTCGACCATTGGGGTGGTTTGCTGGGATTTCTGGCCAAGCATCGCAAGGAGTTGCCGGACGACCTCACCATGTATGCCGGCGGCGAAGACAATT
>JBAUUA010000902.1:0-5699 GCA_049582465.1 Bradyrhizobium sp.
GGTCCATTCCGGTACCTTGCGCTCGCAATTCGCCGAAACGTCCGAGGCGCTGTTCCTGACGCAGGGCTTTGTCTATGACACCGCCGAGCAATGCGAGGCGCGGTTCAAGGGCGCAGAACCCGGCTTCATCTATTCGCGGTTTTCCAATCCCAACATCTCGATGTTCGAGCGCCGCATGATCGAGCTCGAAGGCGCCGAGGCCGCGCGCGCCACCGCCACCGGCATGGCCGCGGTGACGACAGCCATTCTCGCGCCGCTGAAAGCCGGCGATCATGTGGTGGCGGCGAAGGCGATGTTCGGATCGTGCCGCTATGTGGTGGAGGATCTTCTGCCGCGCTACGGCATCTCGTCCACGCTGGTCGACGGCCTCGATCTCGACCAGTGGCGCAAGGCGATGCGGCCGAACACCAAAAGCTGTTTCCTGGAGAGCCCGACCAATCCGACGCTCGACGTGCTCGACATCGGCGGCATCGCGGAAATCGCCCATGCGGCCGGCGCGCGGCTGATCGTCGACAACGTGTTTGCGACGCCGATCTGGCAGAGCCCGCTGACATTGGGCGCCGACGTCGTGGTGTATTCCGCCACCAAACATATCGACGGCCAGGGCCGCTGCCTGGGCGGCGTCATCCTGTCGTCGGAAGCGTTCATCGCCGAACACATCCACACTTTCATGCGCCAGACCGGCCCGTCGATGTCGCCGTTCAACGCCTGGATGCTGCTGAAGGGGCTGGAGACGCTGGCGATCCGGGTGCGCGCGCAGACCGAAACCGCGACCGCGATCGCCGAAGCGCTGGCGCGGCATCCGAAGATCTCGCGGCTGATTTATCCCGGCCGCGCCGATCACCCGCAGGCCGCGTTGGTGAAGAAGCAGATGCGCGCCGGATCGACGCTGATCGGCTTCGAGGTCAAGGGCGGCAAGGCGGCGGCGTTCCGCACGCTCAACGGGCTGAAACTGGCGCGGATCTCCAACAATCTCGGCGACGCCAAGAGCCTCGTCACCCATCCCGCGACCACCACGCACCAGCGGCTGGCGCCGGAGGCGCGCGCCGAACTCGGGATCAGCGAAGGTTTTATCCGGTTCTCCACCGGGCTCGAACATGCCGACGACCTGATCGAGGACCTGCACACGGCGCTGGAGAAGGCGTGAGGCGAGAGGGCGAATGGCGAATGGCGAATGGCGAATGGTAATCTTTACTATTCGCTATTCGCAACTCCCTGTTCGCATTCCTCACATCGGCCGGTAGGTCTGCACATTGCCCGGCACGTTGACGCCGAGCTTGAGCTGGCCGACCGACTTGATGATGTCGTCGCCGAGCAACTGGGCGAAGCAGGCGTAGCCCCAGTCGTTCATGTGCAGGCCGTCGGCGATGACGAAGCTGTCGATCGGCAGCGCCTGCTGCTCGTGCCACTCGCGCATCACCTCGAAGCGCGGGAAAATGCCGACATGGCGCAGCTCGGCGACCTTGCCGAGCAGCCTGATCATCTTGTTGGCGCTCTCGGCGCGCCGGGTGACCTGCGGAGAATATTGCGGATCGACCAGCACGAGATCGGCGCCGGCCGCCTGGATGCGCGCGACGCCGTCCTCGACCTGCAAGGCGGTCTCGGCGGGATCGAGATTGCGCAGCACGGCATTGGTGCCGACCTGCCAGATCACCAGATCCGGCTTCATGTCGATCACCTCGGTCTGCAGCCGCTTCATCATTTCAGGCGCGTCTTCGCCGCCCTTGCCGCGATTGAGGACGGTGATGTCGGCGCTCGGATATTGCCGGCGCAGTTGCCTGGCCAGCCGGTTGGGATAGGTGAATTGCGGTGAGGTCGTGCCGTAGCCCTGCGTCGACGACGAACCGAAGGCGATGATCATCACCGGCTCGCCGGAAGCGAGCTTTGCCGCCACATGCGGCAGCGATCCCATCGATTTGGCGCCGCCCTTCGGCGGCAGGCACGGCACGCGGCTGAAAATGTCGCCGGCGGATTTCGCGACTTCCTTCACGGTGTCGATCGCCTTGGCGGCAAGGCTCTTCGGCTGCGCCGGACCGGCCTGATCGACGGCGGCAACATTGCCGGTGCCGGTGGTCTGCGAGGGGGCCGGTTTGGCGCTATCGGATTTGGCGGCGCTCGATACCGCGGCCTGCTGAATCGGCTGGCCGGCTTGTGCATGCGCGAGCGACGCCGCGGCCGGGGTCAGCAGCACAACCGCCGCGACCGCGGCTGCGGGGCCGGCCAGCGCTGCAATTCGGCGAAAAGGGCTTACACGACTCATTAACGCTAGATCCTCAATTCTGCTGCGCCGGGTCGAGATGGGCGGCGTCGACCACGAATTTCGACAGCGCCCGGCCGAGGCAATCGTGAACGCGCTTGGCAAGCTCGACGCCATGGAAGGCGCTGAACAGATCGAAGTCTCCGACGTCGTTCCACTGATGCATGATGGCGAAACGATCGAACAGCGGGACGTCGTGCTGCTGCGCCACCACGCGCATGTTATCCAGATAGGGCGGCACCGAAATCATGGTTTCGGTGCGCGGACTATATTGCAGGTTCATCAAGACCACGTCGGCTCCCGCCTTTTGCAGTGCAGCAACACCTTCATCGACGGCGGCGCGAAAATCATCGGGATCGATGGAGCGCATAGCATCGACGGTGCCGGTCTGCCAGACGACCAAGGTAGGCTTTTTATCTTCCACCAGCTTAACGAAGCTGGTGGCTACTTCTTCTGCCGTTTTCTTACTCTGTATTTCTACGGAGACGTTGATCGTGGTCAAAGGCAGCTTCTCTTTCAGCGCCGCCTGCAACCGCGCCGGGTAGGCACTCGCCTCTGACGTGCTGATGGTGGAGGACCGGCTGCCGACCACCAATATATCCAGCGGATGGCCGCTTTTCACGGCATCTGCGACCTTTGGAAGCGGGCTCTCGGTGGTCAGCAAATAGGCGGGAACTTCGCAGCTCTGCGGCGCATCTTCGGCGCGCACGGCGACGGGCACGGCGGCCAAAAGACCGGCCAGCATTGTCAGTCCCAGGATGGCTCCCGAGTTCGACGGCATCAGCCCCCTCCCGCCATATCGGCGTTGCCGGCGGCGCCTTTCGTCCGCGAAGCGCTCTTGTCGGCGACCTGCTTGTACCACGAAATCACCCACGCCACGGCCCACATGATCAGGATCCCGGAAACGCTGATCAGGAAGTGCATTGCAGCACCGCCGGAGACTTCCGCCAACACGAAATGCCCCGCGAACGCCAGGAACACGCCGAGGCAGAAAATCTCCAGGGAATGCTGCCCGCACAGGATCAGCGGCCGCAGCCAGGGCGATTTCAATCCCGGCCAGTCCTTTGGCAGAAAACGGACAGTAAGGGCCGCCAGCGCCAGGAAATGCGCGAACCGCAGCACGTCCAGATCGGTCTTGTCGATCGGATACATCCATTGCTCGATACGGCGCGGCATCAGATGGCTCAATTGCGGAATGTACCAGGTCAGCGTGACGCAGAACGCCGCGAACAGATAGGCGAACGAGAGCCAAAGCGTGATCCGTGACGATAGAATACCCTGCATTCGCCGCGCGCCGCCCAGTGCGCACCATGCGCCGAAAACAAACAGCAATTGCCATGCCAGCGGATTGAAGGCCCAGTAGCCGTTCGGATAGGCCGACAGATAGAGGTCATATTCCCAGGTCACGGCATAGAGCACGACTGACAGCGCCAGCGTGAGGTCGGCCCGCCACTTCATCAGCCACAGGATCAGGGGAAGAAAGAGCATCAGCACGATATAGAGCGGCAGCACGTCCATGTTGACCGGACGGAATCGCAGCAGCAGCGCCTGGACGATGGTGACGTCCGGCTGCTTGAGGAAATCCATGATCCCCATTTCCTCGGTGTACAGCGGGTTCTCGAAGCTGGTGGCGACGTAGGAAATTTCCGCCAGGAAGATCGTGAACAGGAACACGTGCGCGACGTAGATCTGCCAGACCCGCCGCAGGATGCGCGCGGTCGCGATCACGAAGCCGGACTCCAGCATGGCGCGGCCGTAGACGAACGCCGCGGTATAGCCGGAGATGAAAATGAAGATCTCGGTGGCGTCGGAAAAGCCGTAATTGCGGATCGTGAACCAGGTCAGCAGATTGGGCGGCAAATGATCGATGAAGATCAGCCACAGCGCGAGTCCGCGGAACAGGTCGAGGCGCAATTCGCGCTCGCCGCCGACGACCGGAAATGAAATCGCCGGCGCGGCAGCGGCCCGCGCGGGCGCAGGCTCGCGCGCGACCGCGTCAGTGGCGCCCGCAAGCGGTGGTCCGGCAATTCGATCGGCGATGGACGTCATCTGGCACCGGTGTTGGCAGGTCGGTTTTACGCGCGTGCACCACAGCAAAGATAGTACCGCCGCGCGGGTTGCAAGCAAGTCAGGCCCGGGAATCAAGGGATTTTCGGCTTCCCCTCAGGCCCCGCGCTTTAGGTCCGAACTATGTTGAAACGACGATAGCCCATGTACGTAGCTGGGACGCCGGTCCGGTCCGGCGGGCGATTGGTTCCGGATCGAATATTCGCTATGATGCCCGCCGATTTGGAAAGAATCGCCCGCATGTACCGTGCCATTACCCGCCAGATCGAAGTGACCGTGGAGCCGAACTTCCTCCCCGAGCGCTCGTCGATCGACCGACGCGAATATTTCTGGTCCTACACCATCGTCATCACCAACACCGGCGATGAGACGGTGCAGTTGCGGACGCGGCACTGGATCATCACCGATGCGTCGGGCCGCAAGCAGGAAGTCCGCGGCGAAGGCGTGGTCGGCGAACAGCCCGTGCTCGCGCCCGGCGAGCGCTTCGAATATACCTCCGGCGTGCCGCTGCAGACCGCCTCGGGCTTCATGACCGGACGTTACCAGATGGTCAGCGAGAGCGGCGAGCGCTTCGAGATCGACGTGCCGACGTTCTCGCTCGACAGCCCCGACAGCAAGCGGGTGTTGAATTAGAGCGGCGCGCGCTACATCACCCGGATCGGCAGCCTGACACTGAGCCCGCGTCCTGCCGGAAACAGCACTTCGAGCACGGTGAAATCCGCGCCGATATAGCCGCGTTGCGAGACGTAGGTCGCCTGCATGCCGGGAACCCGGCGCCTGTTGCACGCGCTTCGGAGGTTGGCTTCCGGAAACCTCGGGAAAACCCCGGTCTGGCGGATGGTGACGCGGCCATGTTCCGGCGGCTGGGCGACCCGCATGACGACCGTTCCGGCCGACGTGCAATCCGGGTTGGTGGCCCAGGCCTGATAGAGCATCAGCGGCCTGCCCGACGCCCCCACCTTCTGCGCATGCGCAGATGACAACGACAGCACAAGGCCCAAAGCAATCCATATCGTTCGCATCATCGATCCTTAAGACCATCAAATCATCATGCGATGACGGCGCAACCTACAGGCTAAGGTTGCATCGCGTCGAGAGGCCGTTCAGTCAAGGCTTCGCGATCCCGCCGCTTGTTTCGCGCGAGGTTTTATCAGTTCGTTCCGCCCTCCTCGATCGGAGGGCGCAGGGAATGCCGGGCGACCGATGCGCCCGATAGCCGCGTGTGCAGGGGTAGTGGAGATGCGCACACGCGTTAGTCAGGTCACACCGGAAATCGCCCGGCATTCCCCACGCAATGGTTTTAACGGGTTCCTTCGCGCTCTCCTCGGCGACCGGGCTTTTTTGCCACCGTCGTCCGCGGGAATTGCTTCCCGCG
>JBAUUA010000903.1:0-2444 GCA_049582465.1 Bradyrhizobium sp.
GGCTGTCGCGTCATGGTGTCGGAAGTCGATCCGATCTGCGCACTGCAGGCGGCGATGGAAGGCTATGAAGTCGTCACCATGGAAGATGCCGCCCCCCGCGCCGACATCTTCGTCACCGCGACCGGCAACAAGGACATCATCACCATCGAGCACATGCGCGCGATGAAGGATCGCGCCATCGTCTGCAACATCGGCCACTTCGACAACGAGATCCAGATCGCTGGTCTGCGCAACCTGAAATGGACCAACATCAAGCCGCAGGTCGACGAGATCGAATTTCCCGACAGGCACCGCATCATCCTGCTGTCGGAAGGCCGGCTGGTGAACCTCGGCAATGCCATGGGCCATCCGTCCTTCGTGATGTCGGCCTCGTTCACCAACCAGACGCTGGCGCAGATCGAGCTGTTCGCCAACAACAAGGACGGCAAGTATCAGAAGAAGGTCTACGTGCTGCCGAAGGTGCTGGACGAGAAGGTGGCGCGGCTGCACCTCGCCAAGATCGGCGTGAAGCTGACCGAGCTGCGCAAGGACCAGGCCGACTATATCGGCGTCAAGCCGGAAGGCCCGTTCAAGGCGGATCATTATCGCTATTGAGGCGTCATTCCGGGGCGCGGGATTCGCATCCCCGGAAGCGACTTGATTGCTATATTTCGTCATGCCCGGCCTTGTGCCGGGCATCCACGTCTTTACAGTCCGCTTGAACGCAAAAAGGCATGGATGGCCGGGACGAGCCCGGCCATGACGGCGGATAGGGCAGGGCGCGGGAGACCACCATGGCAGAGCATTTCGACGTCCTGATCGTCGGCGCCGGGCTGTCCGGGATCGGCGCGGGCTATCACCTGCAGCACAAATGTCCGGGCAAGAGCTTTGCCATTCTCGAGGGGCGCGAGACCATCGGCGGCACCTGGGATCTGTTTCGTTATCCCGGCATCCGCTCCGACTCGGACATGTTCACGCTGGGCTATTCGTTCAAGCCTTGGACCGAGCCGAAGGCAATCGCCGACGGGCCGCAGATCCTGAACTACGTCCGCGAGACCGCGGCCGAGAACGGCATCGACAAGAGGATCCGCTTCAACCACCGGGTCAAGCGGGCGTCGTGGTCGTCGCCCGACGCGCGCTGGACCGTGGAAGCCGAACGCAAGGTGGGCGAGGGCGGCACCGAAATGGTACGCTTCACCTGCAATTTCCTGTTCATGTGCTCGGGGTATTACAAATACGAGGAAGGCTACACGCCGGAATTTTCGGGCCGCGGCAATTTCGCCGGCCAGATCGTGCATCCGCAGAAATGGCCCGAGGATCTCGACTATGCGGGCAAGCGCGTGGTGGTGATCGGCTCGGGCGCCACCGCCGTGACGCTGGTGCCGGAGATGGCGAAGAAGGCCGGCCACGTCACCATGCTGCAGCGTTCGCCGACCTATGTGGTGTCGCGCCCGGCGCAGGACCCGGTCGCCAACAAGCTGCGGGCGCGACTTCCCTCGAAACTTGCCTATCATCTGATCCGCTGGCGCAACGTGCTGTGGGGCATGTATTTCTTCCAGCTCTCCAGGCGCAAGCCCGCGCGGGTCAAGCAGCTGATCCTCGGCGGCGTCAGGATGGCGCTCGGTCCCGATTACGACATCGCCACCCATTTCACCCCGCGCTACAATCCCTGGGACCAGCGGCTGTGCCTGGTGCCGGATGGCGACCTGTTCAAGGCGATCAAGGAAAAGCGCGCCTCCGTCGTCACCAACGAGATCGACACCTTCACCAAGGGTGGCATCCGCTTAAAGGACGGCAGCGAGCTCGAGGCCGACATCATCGTCACCGCCACCGGGCTCGTGCTGCAGGTGCTGGGCGGCATGGAGATTGCGGTCGATGGCCGCACGGTCGATTTCGCGAGAACGCTGAACTACAAGGGCATGATGTATTCGGACGTGCCCAATCTCGCGTCCTCGTTCGGCTATACCAACGCGTCGTGGACGCTGAAATGCGACCTGACCTGCGAATATGTCTGCCGCCTGATCAACTACATGGACCGGCACGGCTACAAGAAGTGCATG
The DNA here is from genome assembly GCA_049582465.1 of Bradyrhizobium sp. GTDB lineage: Bacteria > Pseudomonadota > Alphaproteobacteria > Rhizobiales > Xanthobacteraceae > Bradyrhizobium. The sequence goes on from JBAUUA010000903.1 coordinate 2,040, forward strand.
CCGCACAATGTCGATCCCTCGATATCGGAATTGCCGTCGCTGGACTTCTCCTCCGGCTACGTGCAGCGCTCGGTCGCGAAGATGCCCAAACAAGGCTCGAAGCGGCCGTGGCGGCTCTATCAGAATTACGCGCTCGACATCGTCACGCTTCGCTACGGCAAGATCGATGACGGCGTGATGCAGTATTCGTGACAGCGCCGCGCTGCATCGGCTGAACCTGGGAGGACTTCCCGAAGCGAGACAATGAAGCCTGGCTCAAGCACACATACTGCTGGCTCGACGACGGCCGCGTCCGTCTCGGCTACAGGCCGGTCCATCTGCAAACGCTTTCCAACGACGTATCGACGATACCTCCGAAGGAGCGGGTGTACTGATCCGCGATCTCGCTGTCCGTCCCTCGTCTAC
>JBAUUA010000904.1:0-3662 GCA_049582465.1 Bradyrhizobium sp.
TCACCGACTGCGCGGTCGCATCGATCCGCGCCTTGACCAGATCGAACTCGGCCTTGGTCGCGATCAGCGGCACCATCACCTCCAGCCCAACCGCCTTGCCGGTGCGCTTGCCGGCTTCGACCGCGGCCTCGAAGATCGCACGCGCCTGCATCTCGGCGATTTCCGGATAGGCGACCGCGAGACGGCAGCCACGGAAGCCGAGCATCGGGTTGAATTCGGCAAGATCGCGGGCGCGATCGGCGAGCTTGCGCGGATCGGTGTTCATCGCGCGCGCGACTTCCTCGATCTCGGCCTGGGTGTGCGGCAGGAATTCATGCAGCGGCGGATCGAGCAGCCGGATCGTCACCGGCAGGCCCTTCATGATCTCGAACAGCTCGACGAAATCGGCGCGCTGCATCGGCAGGAGTTTCGACAGCGCGGCGCGGCGGGCCTGCTCGTCCTCGGCGAGGATCATCTCGCGCACGGTGCGGATCCGGGTTTCCTCGAAGAACATGTGCTCGGTGCGGCAAAGCCCGATGCCCTCGGCACCGAACTTGATGGCGGTGCGCGCGTCATCCGGCGTATCGCCGTTGACGCGAACACCGAGCTTGCGGACGGAATCGGCCCAGCCCATCAGGGTGCCGAACTCGCCGGACAATTCCGGCTCGATCATCGGCATCCGCCCGGCCAGCACCTGGCCCACCGATCCGTCGATGGTGATGACGTCGCCGGTCTTGAAGGTGCGCGCGCCGATGCTCATGGTGCCGCGGCCGTAATCGACGCGGATGGTGCCGCAGCCGGAGACGCAGGGCTTGCCCATGCCGCGCGCGACCACCGCGGCGTGCGAGGTCATGCCGCCGCGCGTGGTCAGGATGCCTTCGGCCGCGTGCATGCCGTGGATGTCTTCCGGGCTGGTCTCGATCCGCACCAGAATGACTTTACGTCCGTCGGCCTGCAGCTTGGCGGCCTCGTCGGAAGAGAACACGATTTCGCCGGAGGCGGCGCCGGGCGAAGCCGGCAGGCCGGTGGCGATCACGTCGCGCCGGGCGGAGGGATCGATGGTCGGGTGCAGCAACTGATCGAGCGAGGCCGGATCGATCCGCATCACCGCGTCCTTTTTGGAGATTAGGCCTTCATTGGCGAGCTCGACGGCGATGCGCAGCGCGGCCTTCGCGGTGCGCTTGCCGCCGCGGGTCTGCAGCATCCACAGCTTGCCCTGCTCGATCGTGAACTCCATGTCCTGCATGTCGCGGTAATGCTTTTCCAGCAGGGTGTAGATTCGCGTCAGCTCCTTGAACGCCGCGGGCATCGCGGTTTCCATCGACGCCTTGTCGGAGCCGGACTCCTTGCGGGCATATTCGGTGATGTCCTGCGGCGTGCGGATGCCCGCCACCACGTCCTCGCCCTGCGCGTTGATCAGGAATTCGCCGTACAGTTTGCTCTCGCCGGTCGAGGGATTGCGCGTGAACGCAACGCCGGTCGCGGAAGTGTCGCCCATGTTGCCGAACACCATCGCCTGCACGTTGACCGCGGTGCCCCAGGATTCCGGAATATCGTGCAGCCGCCGGTAGGTCACCGCGCGGGCGTTCATCCAGGATGAGAAAACGGCTCCGATCGCGCCCCACAACTGGTCGTGCGGATCCTGCGGGAAATCCTTGCCGGTTTCGCGCGCCACCGCATCCTTGTAGCGGCCGACCAGATCGACCCAGTCGTCGCCGGTCAGATCGGTGTCGAGCGTGTAGCCTTGGCTGTCCTTGAAGGTATCGAGGATGTCCTCGAAGTGCGAATGCTCGAAGCCGAGCACCACGTCGGAATACATGGTGATGAAGCGGCGGTAGCTGTCATAGGCGAAGCGGCGGTCGCCGGACATCTGCGCCAGCGCCTCCACGGTGGTATCGTTGAGACCGAGATTGAGCACGGTATCCATCATGCCCGGCATCGAGGCGCGCCCGCCGGAGCGCACCGACACCAAGAGCGGATTCTTTGAATCGCCGAACGCCTTGCCGGTGAGCTTGCCGACGTGATCGAGCGCCTTTTCGACCTGCGCCTTCAATTCCTTCGGGTAGGTTTTTTCATGCGCGTAGAAATAGGTGCAGACCGAGGTCGGAATGGTGAAGCCGGGAGGCACGGGCAGACCGAGATTGGCCATTTCGGCGAGATTGGCGCCCTTGCCGCCAAGCAGATCGCGCATGTCCGCTTTGCCTTCGGCCCGGCCGTCGCCGAACGTGAACACCCATTTGCCGGCCTTTGCCGCGCTTGCGGCGGACTTTGCAGCGCCTGCGGCGGGCTTGGCTGCGACAACTTTGCTTGCAGGCTTGGCGGCCGGTTTTGGCGCCGGCTTGGCCGGGCTCTTCTTAAGCGCCTTGCGGGCCGAGGCCGCCGGCACGGGTTTGGCCCGGGCTGCCACGGAGGGCTTTGATTTCACTGCGGTTTTCTTGGTCTTCGTGACGGCTTTGGCCATGACTGAAAATAATCCGCGAGAGGAAGGGAAGTTGCGCGCCTTACACCACTTTGAGGGGTTCCGCGCAAGCCGCGCGGTCCGGTTTTAACCGCTACATATGCAGCCATCGGAGCAGCCCGAGGCCGACCAGCCCGACGAAGATCAGGTAGATCGCGACCACGAAATTGAGAAACCGCGGCATGATCAGAATCAGAATGCCAGCGATTAGCGCCACGATGGCAGGAATATGGGTAGCCGTGATGGTCATTGAATTCTCCGGAATGAGGCTTGCGGAAGGAGGCTCGGGGGAAATCGAATCGAGGGCGGCATTTTATCCATCAGGGCGGTTCCACGATAGGAGACGCGCCCGGCCTTGTCCGGTTCCGGCGCTCACAAAAAATGCGGAAAATTGCCGCGTGTGAGGCCGGGCTTTTTCGGGAACGATGCCGCGCGCGATGAATTGGCAGGGGAATGCGCGCCGGGCCCACAGCCTGCGTGCAGCCAATCGCGAAGGAGTTTCAGCATGCGGTACAGATTACTTGCCATCGCGGCGATTGCCGGCGCCACAGTTGCTGCCGGCGGCTTGGCCGCGCCGATCGCGGCGCAGGCGCAAGGCGTCGTCACGACAGGCGTGGCGCGCGGCCCGGTGATCGTCGATGACGACGCCGACGGCATCGCCGTCGACCAGCGGCCGGCGTTCCGCGAATATATCATCCGCGAACGCGTGCCGAACTACACCGTCCCGGATCGCGTGATCGTCGGCGGCGTGCTGCCGGAGACCGGCGTCACCTATTACGACGTGCCGCAGTCGTTCGGCGTCACGCCCTATCGCTACACCGTAGTGAACGGCCGGACGGTATTGGTCGAACCACGCTCGCGTCGCATCGTTCAGGTGGTCGAGTAGGCTACAGCCCCAGCCCCATCTGAACGATCGGTCCGGACCCGCAGCGGCGCTTCCGGACACCTCGGCCCCGCCCGGTCCCCCCTCCGGGCGGGGCTTTTTTTGAGTGTTCGGCTTCAAACCCATGCAGGCGAATTTTCATGTCTACAGGCATAGCGTCGCGATCTCGCGGCGCCATTTGCCCGAGCTATGCTGGTAAATTTTCTCACCCTCCAATCAGAGCAACTGTGGTGGAAGTAGACCGGAGATCGACCGGGCTCAAGGCTGGCGCGCGCGCCCCCGCCTTCGGCGGCTGACGGCCTTGACCCCGTCCGCTCACCGGTCTGTTGGCTTTGCAAGCGC